>JBAWGU010000409.1:0-5133 GCA_049593215.1 Pyrinomonadaceae bacterium | reverse complement strand
CGAAGCGTAGCATCGCGCGTCTTGTTCTTCGGAGAGTAGGCTATGAGATATTGCGAGCGTAGCTCTTGCTGAATTTGTGCGAACGCGGTTTGTAGCTCCGCTTTATTGAGCGGGAAAAATGCGCGGCCACCTGTGCCGTCGGAAACTTTTCTGAGCGCGCCTCTGTCCGAAGAATATTCTTTATCCTCAACCCCGATTGAATAGACCACGACGTTACTTCTGTTCGCCAGCTCAATCAAATCTTTCTTCTTCGTCTTGCTGCTCGTATCATCGCCGTCCGTCAGGAGAATGATTGCGCGGCGCGTGTTCTCAGGCGTCTTTGAGAGCAGGTCCGTAATCGTGGCCCAGCCTGCGTCCCAGATACCTGTCCAGCCGCGCGGGTCTTTTTCAGGCGGAATCTCCGGCTCGTCCCCGGCCAGAGCCGTTCCCTTCTCAGGCGGAAGCACGACCTCAACGCGATTGATTGCAGACTTCAAAGACTCCGTATCATTCGTCAAAGGCTGTTCGATAGTTGCTTCACCTGTGAAGGAGACAACAGCGGCTCTGTCTCTGTCAGGGCGAATGACAGATTGCACGAATGCGACGGCAGCGCTCTTTTCATCCGGCAGAGAACGCTCCTGCGATTTGCTTGTATCAATCAGGATGGCGATGGTGAGCGGCAGATCCGTCTCGCGTTGAAAGATTGAGATGTCCTGCGCGACTCCGTTCTCCAGAATCCGAAAATCTTCCTGTCGGAGCGTTGTCAGAAAACGATGGTCGCGGTCAATCACCGTCAGCAGGATGTTGGTCAAATTCGTTTCGACTCTTACGACATCTTCGCCGGAGAGGTCCGGCTCTTCTTTCGACTGCGAGGGCTGCGCGTTCGTTTGCGTGGATGATTCTTTTTGCGAAGTATTAGACGGACGCGGGCTTTGCTGCTGCGTGCCGGTCTGGTTTTGTTGGGCCGATATGCTTACCGGACTCAAAAGCATCAATGTTGAAAGGAGCGCGATGAAGAATTTCGCTGCTCCGTGTGTGCTGTTCATAGAGCTTCCCGCCTTGCGGCTAACGCAATCTCACAGGGGCAATCGAGATCAAACGATTGACCGGATCAAACTGCAAACGAAACGGTTCAAGCGCCTCGCGTCCAAGCAGAATCGGAGCGCCACGCTCTATGCCCGACAGCAAGTCCGTCGGCACTCCGCGCAAGCTGAGCGCGCCGACGCGCACGGTTGTTGCTCTCACCCTGCGCGCATTGATGGGCGTTCCTACGATGTCTCGCACCTCGCCTCTGTCTCGCCCGCGCTCCGTGATGATTCCGAAAGAGCGCGCAACCGTTTCACTCAAAGCAAGTCCGAAGTTTGAGCCTGTATCTAAGAGCACGTGCCTGCCGTTATCCAACATGACATATGGACGGCGACTGCTGCCTTCAAAAATCCATGGGACCACAGTACCTTCAGCGGGCGTGTCTGCGAAGCGCAGTGGATTTGTTTGCGGATCGAATGAAGAGATTTCGCCGCGCGGAATGTCTATAGTGTAGCCAAGCGGCCAGTAGCTTTCAGTCGGATCAAGTATGCCGTCTAGGTCGGAAGGCAGCCTGTCCGCGACGATTGTATATCCTCTGGCTGGAAGAAAATTTTGCGCGTCACCGATTGCGAGGCTACGCACTTTTGCCTGCCAACTGTTGCCGGAGTTCGCGCCGTTTAATCCACCAACAGGCGTCGAGCGATTAACGGTAACACCAACGCGGGCTTCCTGCGCGACGCGCGTTGAAAGAATAGTTGCGCCCGCGCCCGTGTCAATCGCAAACGTGTAAGGCCCCGCGCCGTTCACCCATGTCTTGACTAACAGGCCGCGCCCCTGCGACTGGCGAAAGCGCGCAGTGAAAGGCATCCTGATTCCCGCAGAGGTTCGCTCCGCAGCATCGCGTTGCGGCGTCTGAAAACGATTGCGCTCCTGCGCCGTTGCAACGCTTCGACGCGCAAACAAATGGGCAGCCGCATTGGTTGGGGCTGCCCGGATGGTTTGCGCCAGAAAGATCAGGAAAGCCGTGGTCGCACAAGCGGCGACACGCTTCAGGCTCTTGACCATGTGGCACCTCTGACTTGTTTAGTAGCGACGGCTGCGATTTCTCAGCTTATAGGTGTAGAGTGCGGAGCCGCCTCCGCCTGCCAGCGCGCCGATGGCTGCGCCCTTCTTGCCGCCAATCAAAGCGCCAATCAAAGCGCCGCCGCCAGAACCCATCGCCACCGTCAACTTGTCGCGGTGCTTCTGCCAGAAGGTACGGCTGCGCGGCTGGTTGTAATCATAATAGACCCTGCGCGAGCCGTTGGTGCTGACAGAGCGCGTGCGAGCAGGTCTGTAAACAACGCGACTGGCGCGTGCAGGCTGAGTCACAAACACGTTACTAGCTGACGCCTTGTTGTCGCGCGCGTTGAAACCGTCGTTGAAGCCCTGACGATAAGCTTCCTGCTCATCGTTCGTCGGAGCATTCGCCGCAGTTTGGTCTGTTAAAGCCGCGTCCTCAGCCTTGTAATTCTGATCGCCCTTTGCGCGTAAAGTCTCAGGACTGATTGTCGCCTGATCCGTTGCTGGGCTTGTCGTGTTCAATTTGTTCGCAGTTGAAGGCTCTACGGTGTTATTGCCTGAGCGCATTATGAACGCGCCAGCCGTTCCGCCGAGCAGAGCCGCTACTAATGCTATCGGTAGAATTTTATTTGTGACCATTGCCGTGCCTCTCCTTACAATTCTCAAATTTCAACTGTTCAACGAGCAATCACCGTACCGGAAATTTGGAGAGAACAATTTCCTGCTTCGACCCAAAGATTTAGATGTCTTTTACCACGATTAGAGAGGCTTTTGTAAGGGATTTGAAAGCTTGCAATATAAATGCAATCTGAGAGTTAAAACTTATTTACACGATATGGTTTTCGGACAACCCCATATCATCAAACGAAGGCAAAAGTAAAAAGGCAAAGAGTAAAAGTAAAGCTGCCTGATACGACGGAGCGAATTTTAGGCTACAAGGTCAGGAAGTATGGAATTGACTGCAAGAGGTTTCGTCGCTGGGCTTCATTTGAATTGGAATAGCTGATAGCACTCGCAGGAAGTCTCTTCCACAAGTTTTCTGTCGAGAATCGTCATCCGCCCGCGACTGTAGCGAATCAACCCTTTGCGCATGAGCTTGCTGGAAATCTCTGAGACACCTGCGCGGCGAATACCCAACATGCGCGCGATGGTTTTCTGCGTCAGCGCAAACTCATCTGCCCCGACGCGATCATGTATCATCAGCAGCCAGCGACAGAATCTTTTCTCAGCAGTGTGAAAGCGGTTGCAGACCACAGACTGCGTAACCTGCGTGAGCCAGCCGAGCAGGTAGCGGTGCAGTATGCTCTGAAGCTTGCCGCAATTCTCAAATTCACCGATCATCCTTTTCGCGTCAATCACGAAAGCTTCCCCTGTAGATTGCACGACCGCCTGATAGAGAGACTTGCGTCCTCCGAGCAACACGGGAGTGCCGACCATGCCTTCGTTGCCGACAACTCCAACCTCTACGGTTGAGCCTTTGGCGGTAGCCTTGACCAGAGAGATGACTCCGCTCACGGGGAAATATATGCGCGTCACAACTGCTTCCGAATCGTAAATAACTTCATCGGGTTTGAGCGGGACAACTTTCAGATGCGGGAGCAGGCACTTGATGTCTTTAGCAGGCAAAGCTCTGAGGAGGCTGTTATGTCTGTGGGAGACTTTCATAACGCGCCCCACATTAACAGATTACCCCGCTAAACATAAAGAGATTACTTCTCTTTCGTTCATCGAATTGTTTCAAGTCGAATCGGGATGAGTGATGATCTCTCGTGCGGCTTCCTTAAGAAGTGCGGGCTTGAGATTCCGGCGGCGCACGCAGAGCGCGCTTAATTGTTGCTTGCTTTAGTTTGCCCGCTTGCCTTGTAAAGAAACATCCGAATGCATTTTCGCTGCGTGCAAAGGCTCGCCTGCCTTGTTCTTCATCGTGCATTTACGAACGGTCGTAGCAGACGTGGCCGGGTTGCGCTCCCATGCGGAAGTTTGCCAGTTGTCAACGGCTTTACCTTTCTGCATCCAGGGCGGAAGCGGCATCAGCAGCTCTTCCGCAAGCGCGTTGACATACGGCTCATACATGCGGCGCAGCGCAATTAAATTCTCGTCAGCCTCTGCGCCATCACGCAAAGTCAATCCTGCATCTGCAAGAAACGCGCGCAGCCCCGTGAGGTCTCTTTCATCAAGACGGTCATGCTTCGGAGGCAGCGGAGTAGCGTTGAATGTCTGAGCTAGATCAACCACTGCGTGTCGCGCCATCTTGAACGTGAGTTGAGCTTGAAACGTAGGCGCACCGTCAACGCCGACCATGACGAGCGCGCAGGCATCCAGTATCGTCGTCAGAGCCGCCACCCATGATTGATTATCATGCTGAGAACGAAAGTAGCAGAGCACTTGGTAGGAAAGATGGCTCTCCATCAAATCAGCCGCCCACTTTTCCCAATCGCCCAAAAGCTGCTCAAGAGCCTGCATGTTGCCAGCCTCGTGATGCCTGCGCAGCAGTTCCGTCGCGGTCGGCGGCGTGCCCGCTCGCGCATCCAGCAGTGAGATGTTCACCTCGCGGCGCGAGAAGGCTTGATAGAGCACGGGCAGGTAGCCAATGACAAGAGCCAAAAAGCCTATGCCGATGCCGGATTCGAGCACTGTCACGATTCTTCCGCCCGCAGTGCCCGGCGTCACATCGCCAAGACCAAGCGTGAAGAATGTGCTGCCGCTGAAGTAGAGGCTCAATCCAAGCGAATCGAACGGATGGGCAGAAGCGAGTCCTGAGCTGATGGACCACTGTATTAAGCCGAAGGCAATCACCAGCCCAACTGCCCACACAGACAGGAGAAAGATGAGAGAGAGTGGACCAAAGAAACCCAGCAGCTTCTCACGCTGCTTGTTCTGCTTCATGCTTCTTGCCAACCGGTGCCAAGGCGTCCACGTCATGCGATAGAACAGGGTCGTCAAACGCACGCGCCTCGTGACACGCCTCGGCAGCACGATTGCCTCAAAGGCATCCCACAAGATGATTACGATAATGACTATTCCCACCGCAATTCCAAGGAGATTCATCTGCGCCTCTCCTGATTC
>JBAWGU010000408.1:0-2456 GCA_049593215.1 Pyrinomonadaceae bacterium | reverse complement strand
CCACGTTCATTCAAACGTGGAAACGCCGCTCCCACGCCGTATCTCTCGACTACGCGGACGCTTCAATTGAGCCACGTTCATTCAAACGTGGAAACCACTTGCTCTTCCGGAAAATTACCGCTACTATGACCAGCTTCAATTGAGCCACGTTCATTCAAACGTGGAAACTTCACGCTCACGCAACAACGCGGAATTGCACGATTGTCGCTTCAATTGAGCCACGTTCATTCAAACGTGGAAACCATCACGAAGCGGACGGACGAAGCTATCCGTAAGTTCGCTTCAATTGAGCCACGTTCATTCAAACGTGGAAACTGCAAGGCAATCAACGGCTATTTCAAATATACGAACGCTTCAATTGAGCCACGTTCATTCAAACGTGGAAACCAGGGGGCGGGACAGGCGCGGGCGCGGGCAGTTCTGGCGGCTTCAATTGAGCCACGTTCATTCAAACGTGGAAACTGCCCGGCCATAAGTAGCAGCATACTATCAACTTGCGCTGCTGAAATCGAGCGGTGCCGATTTTGATATTGAATTTGCATGAGGGTAGCTTGTTGGATTGAGCTAAACATTTAATATGCCGCTTTTTAGGTGCTGCGAGCGGAGACCGCATTATGGGCATTAGGTCAACGCTCGCTTTAACTTGTGCGAAGCCATTGATAGCAAGTTAAACGATAATCGCACAACGCATAGAGGAGTTGTCAACTGCGCGGCCGAGTGTTTGGATGCTGTTGGCTCCACGTTGTTCGGCGGGGCCCAGATTGACGATGATGATTTGGTCTTCGCGCAGGTTAATGACCTTGGTGAGGGCTTCGATCATCAAGATGCGCTCGGCGGCGGATAGTTGACAATGGAAGACTGAGAGTTGCAAGGCGTCACCATAGCCGCGCATTGTGCGATGTACGCGACGCAGTCGCTTGGGGTCACTAATGTCATAAGCGACTAGATAAGTTAGACGCATGGTTTAAGCTCCTTCGCGCGCTTCGACAGTGAGTTGATTAGCGCGTGCAGAACGCTGGATAGAAGTTGATCTCGCCGGTGAGATGCCGTGCGAGCAGTCTGGCCTGCACCTCGAAGATACGGCGGTAGCTGATCGCATAGCCGAAATGCGGGTGAGTGACGAGCGTGTCCATGCGTCTTTCGTAGCCTTCGAGCACCTGCTTTCTTCCATGTGGAGTGAGCGCGCAAGCCCCGGCGCGGGTGATAAAATCCGTTACACGGACTTCGCCATTATTGATCAGATTAATTACGACCGAGTCAGCGACGAGCGGGCGGAATTCCTCCATCAGATCGAGGGCGAGTGCCGGACGCCCGTAGCGTGCTTGATGATAAAAGCCCAAGTATGGGTCTAATCCAACGCCGACGAGCGTCGCCACTAAATCTTTCAGGAGCATTGCATAAACGAACGAGAGCAGGGCGTTGACGGGATCGCGCGGCGGGCGGCGGTTGCGTTTCTTGAAATCAAAGCGCGCCCATGTTGGTTTATCCTGCGGCGCAATGGCTGACTCTACGTCGTACTCTGCGGCAGATGATTCTTCTTCGAGCGGTTCGGTATCAACTTCACGCCCACCGTTTGTTTTGAACATCAACGAGAAGCTCGCGAAGTAATCGCGCGCCGCCGCGCCTTCGATGCCTAGAAGTTGTTCGAGTGCCACGGCGCGCTCGGCATCGCGGCGCGCGTAGGCGAGGCGCACCAGAGTCTCGCGCGGCAGTTCGCGTGCGTTACGACGCAAGAGAGTTCGCGCGTTGCGAATCTTACCGGAGACGAAGGCACGCGCGAGTTGAAGACAAAACTCTTTATCATCGGCGGCTTTGAATTGACGGCGGCGCAGTTCTATGTTTTTGTGCGGCGGCGGAGTCGTCACGGCAGTCAGCCAGCCGCCGTAAGACATGTGTATGATAGGCACGTCACGCCCGGCGAGTTCATGCAGAGCCTGCGCGGAAAGCTGTACGTTACCGAATAGACAGAGTTGATTTGTCTCAAGCAAACGCGCGTCGCTCACGGCTTTGCCCTTCTCGCGTATCTCCAGAACTTCGCCGCGCAGACCTACACTGTAACCCTGCCCCTGCACATAGACCGCGAGCGCGTCGTCGCGCGCCGGGATCAAGCGGCGCGGCTCTGCCTCCGCTTTCGATGGGGAGGACGCTTCGTTTCCCGCCGTAGCTTCGCCGATAAGACCTTCGGCGGTGGCTTCGCGCAGCAGATTCGTCTCATCCGGCAAGCAGATGCCGACGAGCGAGCAGCGCGGGCACTTCGGTGAACGCACAAGCGGCGGAGGAATCGTCCGACTGGCGGCGACACGGCGCGCTTCCGCTATCAACTCCCGTGTGCGTGCCACAAGTTCGTCTGTTAGCTCGATGCGGACACGCTGGTTCGTCTCCGCGAAATAGATCGCGCCTTCGTCGCACTCGTAACCGTGCTCGCGCAGTAGCAGCCCCTGCAAGCAGACCTGCAC
>JBAWGU010000407.1:0-15159 GCA_049593215.1 Pyrinomonadaceae bacterium | reverse complement strand
ACTCCGCAACGCACGCCGCGCACCTCTTCCATCCACGCGGCAAACTCTTTCGCGTTGCCGATGGTCGCAGAGAGCAGCAGCAGGCGCACGCGCGGCGGCGTCAGAATAATCGCTTCCTCCCAGACGTGCCCGCGATCTTCATCCGCCAGATAGTGCGCTTCGTCCAACACAACTAAATCAGCGCGAATATTTTCTCCGCGACGCAGAGAGTCGAACAGTTGATTGCGATAGATTTCCGTCGTGCCGATGATGAGCGGCGCGTCCCCATTCTCTTTCCTGTCGCCCGTGAGTATGCCTACGCGCTCCGCGCCAAACTCTTCCGCAAACTCCTGATACTTGGAGTTGGTGAGAGCCTTGAGCGGGCTGGTGTACCACGCGCGCTTGCCTGCTTCTAGGAGGCGGCGAATCTCTTCGCGCGCAATCCATGTCTTGCCGCTTCCGGTAGGCGCGGTGACAAGTACATCTTCGTATTCGAGGGCGGCGAGGGCTTCAAGTTGAAAGGGGTCGGGTTGGAAAGGCGCGGGAGGCGGGCTGCCGATGCCTTCAAGCAAACGATTAAGCTCACGCGCGGACGCTCTGCCGCGTTTCAACAGTTGCGCTTCCGTGTCGCGCCCTGCGCCCGATGCTGAAAGTTGAGAGGAATGCTGTCTGCCGTCTTCCGCTCGTCGCGCGCCTTTTGGACTGCGCGTTTTGTGCTCGTCGTCGCTTTTGCGGCGTCGCCTGCGTCCCTTGTCGTTTGCTCTTGCCACGCACGCATTCTAACCTACGCCTTGCGGAAACGTCTCCGCAACTTTGAGAAAGAGTGTGTCGTAATGGTAACTTAATCTCAACAGAGCTTCACAACTCTGGACAAAGGTTTTGCGTCTAATAAGTTTGAGTTAGCGTGTTATACGGGGAGTTTGGTTCCGGGCAAAAGGGTGAAACAGGGTGGCAGAGATATTCGCAAATTTCGAGATTAATCGCGCTCCGCGCTGGCAGCCTTTGGCACGCCTCGTCGGAGCTTCATTCGCTTTTCATCTGGTCGCGCTGGCCTGCATGGTCTACGTTCCGGCTGTGCGCGACGCTGTGCATATTGCGTTTATCTTCTCCGGCGTGAATTACGTTGATAAAGATTACGTCAAGACCAGAATCACAGACCGCGCGCAGATAATAGAGCTGCCGCACGAGAAGTTTCGCTATCCGGACGGCTATTTCGCTTCCGAAAATCCGCAGGAGATTGTTGACCCGAACCTACAAGCGCAGGTCATGCAGCAATGGAATCCCGCGCCTATGCCTGTTTACAGAGCGCCGAAGTTTAGACCTCCGAAGCCTGAAGTCTCTCCGACGCCCGAAGCAACGCCGTCGCCTTCCGCCACCCCTACGCCCGCGCCTGTTGACCCGAACAAGCCCGCGACCGTCGCGGATAAGAAGGCTCTCGAAGAGGAACAAAAGAAGCTGGACGCAATCGCCAAAGAGAACAACATCGAGCGGCCCGATGAGAGCGAGATTAACAAGAAGCCTTTGAAAGATACGCTGGCGAAATACAAGGAGCTAAAGGATAAGGGCCAGCTTGACCTGAGCGGCATCATCGAGATTACGATGGAAGCTGATCGTGATGATGAGGGCAAGCTACACAACGCCACAGTCGAATCCGCCAAAGGCGACCCGAAACTAAAAGAGGTTGCACTCGATTTCGCATCCGCCCTGAGCGACAGCGGCGTTCTCAAGTTTCTCAAAGACGCGAAGCACCTGCGTATGACCTTGAAGCTTGACGAGAACAACGTCGAAATCAATATGATTACGGAAGTTGATTCGCCGCAGCGCGCGAGGGAAATGGCGAGCGGCTACAACGGCCTTTTGCTCGGCGGCATCCTGACCAAGAAAGGGCAGGACGAAGAAGCCTATTACAAGGCCACCAAGGTTTCTTCCGACGGCAAACAGATTATCGTCAACTTCTCGATGCCGCGCGCAGCCGTAGCTGATAAGCTCACGAAATACGCGACGCCGAGTTGAAACCTTTTGAAGCGGCGGCGCGTTGATTGTAAGTCGGGTCTTTGCTTAAACTGAATTTTGTATGCCCACTGCTCGTAACATTCCCGCATCATCGCTCTTAGCCGTCGCGTCTATCTGCGCCGTGCTGTTAATCAACGGCGCGACGCTACAGGCCAACGCTCAGCCGAATCGGGATCAGGCACAGGGAAATTCCGCACCGCAGAACGTGCGCGAAGTTAATCCGCTTCCGCTCAGGAAATTTTTAGCTCGCGTGCGGATGATGTATTTAGAATGTCCGGACGGCGAGCGTGCGGCGCAGACAGCGAGAACTGAGGGAGCCAGCTTTGTTGACGGCTCTATTGCCGGAAGAGGCGCAGGGGCGGAAACCGTCTATCGCGCCGTCAAGCTCTCTTCAAGCGGCAAGCAGTTGAGGTTCGACTTCCGAATGCCGCGCTCAACTTTCGGCGCGCTCCTCTCGAAATATCTTTCCTCCCATTGACCTTCCCGGCTGCAAGCGTGGGCTGTTCTCTTTGAATTTACCCCGCTTGCCTTCACTCTCCGCGCTAATTTACAATCACACGTTGCACCTGAAGGTGCGCGAATCCGTTTTGTTTGACCGTGCGCGAACACGGCCTTTTAAGTAGGACTCAAAAGAGATGATAGATAAATTTTTAACCAAAGTTTTCGGCAGCAGCAATCAAAGATACTTGAAGAGTATTCAGCCGATTATCGCTCAGATTAACGAACTCGAACCTTCCGTCAAGAGGCTTTCGGATGAAGAGTTGAAAGCTCGCACGGCTGCCCTCAAAGAAATCATCGCAAGCGCCGTCGCAGACGCTCGTGATATGGAGGACAGAAAACGCCGTGAGCGCGAAATCCTCGACGAACTCTTGCCGGAAGCTTTCGCAATCGTCAGAGAGGCGAGCGTGCGAACGACCGGGATGCGCCATTTCGATGTGCAGCTTATCGGCGGATTGGTCCTGCATCAGGGCAAGATTGCAGAGATGCGCACGGGCGAAGGCAAAACGCTTGTCGCAACTCTTCCCTCTTATCTCAACGCGCTGACGGGGCGCGGCGGCGTTCACGTCGTCACGGTCAACGATTATCTGGCCTCGCGCGACGCAGAGTGGATGGGCCAGATTCATCGCTTTCTAGGTCTCGAAGTCGGCTGCATACAGAACGACATGGACGACTTTGAGCGTCAGGCTGCCTACGCCTCAGACATCACTTACGGGACCAATAACGAGTTCGGCTTTGATTACCTGCGCGACAACATGAAGTTTGACCTTGCGACCTGCGTGCAGCGCGGCCACTATTTCGCCATCGTTGACGAGGTTGATTCCATCCTCATTGACGAAGCCAGAACGCCTCTCATCATCTCAGGCGCGTCAGACGAAGCGACTGACAAATATTACAAAGCCGATGCCATCATCCCGCAGCTACGCAAAGGTGAAGAGGTTGACGGCCAAAAGACCGGCGACTATCTCGTTGACGAAAAACAGCACACGGCAGTTCTGACGGAAGATGGCGTTGACAAGGCGGAACGATTGCTCGGCGTCGGCAATCTCTACGACCCGTCGAACATGGAACTCCTGCACTGCGTCGAGCAGGCTCTCAAAGCTCACACGCTTTACAGGCTGGACCACCAATATGTTGTGCAGGACGGCGAAGTCATCATCGTTGACGATTTCACAGGGCGCTTGATGAAAGGCCGTCGCTGGTCAGATGGTCTGCATCAGGCTGTCGAAGCGAAAGAGGGCGTCAAGATTGAGAAAGAGAATCAGACGCTGGCGACCATCACGCTGCAAAACTATTTCCGCCTCTATGAAAAACTCGGTGGCATGACGGGTACTGCCGAAACTGAAGCCGCAGAGTTTCATTCAACTTACAAGCTCGATGTGATAGTCATCCCGACCAACATGCCTATGGTGCGCGATGACCACCCGGACGCAATCTATCGCACGTTGCCTGAAAAGTGGGACGCCGTTGTCGAAGAGATTAAAGAATCTCACGAGATCGGCCAGCCGGTTCTCGTCGGCACAGTCTCTGTCGAAAACTCTGAACTCATTGCGCGCCGCTTGCAACGCGAAGGCATTCCGCACAACGTCCTTAACGCGAAGTATCACGAGCGCGAAGCTGAGATTGTCGCGCAGGCGGGACGCAAAGGCGCAGTCACCATCGCCACCAACATGGCAGGGCGCGGCACGGACATTTTGCTCGGCGGCAATCCTGAATTTATGGCGCGCGAGTTTCTCAAGCACGAAGAGGTTGACCCGGACGAGGCCACAGACGAGCAGTGGAGCGAAGCAGTTGAACGCGCCAAGCGCATTGTCGAAGAGGAACACAAAGAGGTGGTCGAGCGCGGCGGCCTCTACATCATCGGCACGGAGCGCCACGAGTCGCGCCGCATTGACAACCAGCTTCGCGGACGCGCCGGACGACAGGGCGACCCGGGCGCATCCCGCTTCTTCCTCTCTTTAGAAGACGACCTGATGCGCATCTTCGCCGGAGATAAAGTTAAAGCTCTGATGCAGCGTCTGGGGATGGAGAAGGGCGTTGCCATCGAATCCAAGATGGTCAGCAAGCGCATCGAAGGCGCGCAGAAGTCTGTCGAGGGGCGCAACTTTGAATCTCGCAAACACCTGCTCGAATACGATGACGTGATGAACAAGCAGCGCGAGACGATTTATGGATTGCGTCGGCAGTTGATGGAGCAGCCTGACCAGCGCGAATTCCTGTTGGGGGAAAAAGGTGTTGCGCGCGATCTGCTCTCAGACATCACGAAGCAGTATATTGGTCCTGAAATTGATCCTGACGATTGGGACACAGAGAACTACAAAGTTCAACTCAAAACCGTCTACGATTTCAACGCCGACGAGGAAGGCATTGATTTCGGAAGGGCCACTTCGGAAGAGATTGAGCAGATTATCTGGGAGCGGCTCAAAGCGAAGTATGCTGATAAAGAGCAACAGGTCGGCGTCGAGGCGATGCGCACATACGAGCGCATCATCATGCTCAACATCATTGACGCGCAGTGGAAAGATCACCTGCTCGCCATTGACCACTTGAAGCAGGGCATAGGGCTGGTCGGCTACGGCCAGAAAGACCCGCTCGTTGAATACAAGAAGGAGAGCTTCGACCTCTTCCAATCAATGCTCGACCGCATAGACACCAACACCATTCGCTCGCTCTTCAATCTACAGGTCGTCACAGAGCAGCCGCCCGAACAGCTTCAACAGCGCCGTCCGCCACGCCGTCCTTCCGCCTTAACCTTCACCGGCCCCAATCAGGGCGCGACGGCTGCGGGCGAAGAGGCTGCGAAGGTTAAGACAGTCACGCGGGACCAACCTAAAGTGGGGCGCAACGAACCCTGCCCCTGCGGCTCAGGCAAGAAGCACAAGAAATGCTGCGGAGCATGAAACAGTTTGCAGGATGTGCTGTGCGATTCACGTAAGCGTGCAGCACATCCTTCTCATCATTATCTTTCCGCGCGCAGTTAGCTTATCCTCGTAATCGTGAGCGCAAACGTCACATCAACCAATCCTGTCGTGCAGGCCATCATCACAGGCACGGCCCCGCAACGCGTGCAAGTGGCTGCGGCGCGCGGGATGCTGCCACTGCCGCAGGCGGATTTGCTGGAAGCTCTGGTCGCGTTGCGCGCAAGCGATGACGCAGAGATTGCGCGAGCGGCTGAAGAAACGCTTGAGGCGCAGGAAGCGGGAGAGTTGTTAGAGATTGCCGCGTCTGCCGAAGCTGCGCCGACGGTGCTTGGCTACCTTGCATCGCGCTCTAACGCAGGCCGCGAAGTTCAAGAGGCAATCACGCTTAATGCGAACACTCCTGATGAAGCTATCCTGCTGCTCGCCAGCCAGACGGCGGACGGCGCTCTGCTCGAACTAATTGCCGCAAATCAGCAGCGCGTCATTCGCACGCCTGCGATTATTGATGCAGTCTTAGGGAATCCCGCGCGCACTTCGGAAGCTGAACGCCGCGTGCTGCAAACGCGCACAGAGTTTTTTGAGAAAGAGCGAGGCGCGCAGCAGGTTGCCGAAGAGTTGAGGGCGCAGGGCAAAACGGCTGCCGCAGAATTTTTCGAGGCTTCGGAATCCATCGGCGCGGACAGTGGTTTCACAGTCGAAGACGCATGGATTCTAGCGCAACACATCGAAGTATCAGACGCGGATATAGACGATTCGTGGCTCGCGCTCGAACGTCTTGAAGAGTTGATTGACGAAGACTTTGAGCAGCGCGCGGCCAACGCTCAACGCATCATCAACGACATGCACCTTGAGAGCGAAGACCTTCCGCCCGAACGCGTCTCGCTCATCCGCCGGATCATGTTTATGACCGTCAAAGACCGCGTTAAGCTCGGCATGAAAGGCGACCGCGAAACGCGCGGCATCCTCATCCGCGATCCCAACAAAGTCGTCGCCACAGCCGTCATCACCAACCCGCGCGTGACAGAGAATGAAGTCGAAAACATCGCCTCGATGCGCACCGTCTCAGACGAAGTGCTGCGCATGATTGGTCTCAACCGCGCATGGGCGCGCTCTTACCCGATCATTCACAACCTCGTGCGCAACCCGCGCACTCCGATTGCCACAGCCATCACCATTCTTCAGCGCATACGCACCAGAGACCTACAGAACATCTCGCAGAACCGCAACGTCTCGGAAGCCGTGCGCCGACAGGCTTATCGTCTCTCGGAACTGCGCTCCGGTCAGTAAAATCTATTGACACAGGGTGCGCGCCGTTCGTAAAATTCGCGCTATCTGAACATCAAAAGTTTTCCGTGTCGAAGATTTTGAATAGAAGTTGAAATCTAAGGTTTTCGCTTCAAAGCACGACGCGCCTTCTGGCTTTCATTAAGTTGAAAGCGCGAGGGCGCGAGCGTCAGCAGTAGCAACCACAACGCGAACGCGCGTCCACCAAAAAGTGAGGCAACATGATCATAGACATCATCGCGTGGATTATCTTCGGACTGATTGCAGGCGCAATCGCTAAACTCATCATGCCGGGTGATGATCCCGGCGGTTTTATCATCACCATCCTGCTTGGCATCGCTGGCGCGGTCATCGGCGGCATCATCGCCAACGTGCTCGGCCTCGCAGGACCAACAGGGACCTTTGGTGATCGCGGCTTCCTTATCCGGCTGGTCTTCGCCGTCGTCGGCGCGATCATCCTACTCGCTCTCTACCGGATGTTTGCCGGACGCCGCACCTGAGCGTTTAAGGCAATCACAACCATGCCTGTTAATAACTGAGGCCGGATTCCATCTCTTGAAAAGATAATCTCCGGCCTCCGCTATTTCTCTGCGCTCTCAAGTTGAAACTCAGAAAATCTCAGAACCTTTCTTCAACACAGACCACAGCACGTCGGTCAAAGTGTGGCTCGCCGCTCCCCACCAGAGTCCGCCTAAGATTGCCCACAACGCCTGTCTCCCCACGCTCTGCCCGATGCTCGCTTCAATCGCTCTCCACACACGCGCGACCTCAAACACGTTTGGCCACGCGCCCGTCGTAAGCGTCAAATATAAAAAGGTCGCCGCTAAAATTAACAGGACCAGCACACCTGTAAAGTAGACGACGCGAATCAAGGTGCCGAAGATGATTCCGTGCGACCATCTGGACCTGTGCCGAAAGACCACGCGATACGGCAGCCAGAGAAAGCGAAAGACGCTCCAGCGCGTGTACTGCCGCGAGAGGATGTCCAAATCCGGCCCGAACATCAGCCCGCCAAACAGCATCGCGCCCGTTGCCAGAACAGCCAACGTGAGATTTCCCGTCAGCCCCCAGGCAATCACGAAAGTTGGCGCAGCCAGCACAATCGTAATCGCGTCGTGTGTTTTTCCTGAAGGCATTTTTTAACCCTCTCCCAACTATTCTAATTCATGATAGTCAAAGCTTTAGCTTGCTTTTTCGCTCATCTTCTTCTTGGCCTCCTGTGACCAATATGTGACCAAAGCTTTTCCGACTGCCTGTTTTTTACTTCCTAATGATGGGTGAACGTAGATTCTCGTCATCTCAATCTTCGAGTGGCCCATCAGTTCCTGAATGACTTCCAAGCGCTCTCCAGCCTCGCCTAAGCGCGTGCCTTGAGGCTTGGCAGTTCAAGCCAGATGTTTGTAATACCATGATCGTGGCGCGGCTGCTTCTTATTGTTATCCGCCCAAGGCAAATAATCCCCCTTAGCGAACTTGTCCAAAGGTTTGTCTTTCAATACGGGTGGTCCGTACTTGTGCTGAAACAGGTCATGCTGAATCTTATTTTCGGCTTGCACTGCTTCATGGCGAATGCGTGCGCCGGGAATAGCTTGCCGGTGTCGCGCGCCGTCAAAGTAGAAGTCCGTGTACCAAGTTCTCCCTCTTTTTCTCGGCATAGCTTCCTCCTTTCGGAGGTCGCAGCCCCTACGGGCAGCGACAATATCACGACTCCTCGCCTTTCACCCAAGCTTCGACCTTGCTCCATGCGAATCGTATTTCCCCCGTAGGAAGCTTCTCAAACGGAATCTTTTTCTTGTGAACCCAATCGCGGATGGTCTTTGGCTCCGTGTGAATCCTTCGGGCGAGTTCATCCACATCCAGAAACTCTTCGGCAGGGGAGGCATGACCCTTCGCGGCTTTTTTCAAGAGGTCTTCAATAGGACGCACACGGCGATCAACCTCACGCTCAATTAAAGCCTGAAATCCCGCTAATAAATCTGACTCAACGTAACTATTTGAAAGTGACATGGAACGGTGATATAAGGCGAGTCCCAAGCTCACACATGGATGTCTCACTATATCGCGGGAGATGGAAGGTAACTCATGCCGACTCAAGAACAGATTTTCCATGAGCTAGTCAGGTGGTGTCTCAAATGGTGCTTCAACAATGTTCCCCCACAGGAAAAAAGTTTAACGGCCCCCGATAAATCTAAAACTTCGCCGGTTGAATCCCTCTTTATGTTCTCAAAGAGTAGTGATACTCCCCAAGAAAGCCAAATCGATCCGGCTGCCGCAAGCTACTTTGAGCGTCACCATCAAGCGGCGCTTGAGGATTTGAAAACCATGTTCTCAACCCTTAAGTTAAGTACTGACCTTACTTCAGAACACGCGGCAGAAAACAAAAAGGCTAACCTTAAGGCCTGTTCGGGGATGTCGGATAGACCACACCATGTGGAGGAACTGCACGGATTACTGATAGACCTAGAAAGATGGAACGACAGTTATCGAGGGACAAAGGCGATTTTGAATGTGTTCAAATTAGTCCGAGCGCTTTCGCGCTAAGTTAAGATGAGGGCTGCGCGGATGGAGCAGCGAGTTTGTTGGGTGAGAACGGCTCGCCGCGCTTTTCATTGACATCCATCTGAGGCGGGAATATCTTTCCTCTCGTCTGATCATTGTGCATCCTGCTAATGAGTACCTTTTCTCGTTAGCCTCACTATTCAACGTCGAGTAGAACGCCTCTGTCCGGCATCTCTATTCCGGCATCAAGTATCACCACTTCAACGGAAGGTGAACGACTATGAGGGTCCATGCACAGAAGCAGAGTCAGCCTCAACAGGAGTTATCGTCTGACCATATCTTACACAAAGCTGGAACCGAAGCCACAAATCAATCACGACAGTCTTCTCTTGACACCCATGAAATGCCCAACGGGACCGAGACACTTCATCAAGCAACTCATCACTTCGGCAAGGTAACAGTATTTCACAAAGCGCCTGTAAAGATTCAGGCGAAACTTATGGTAAATACTCCCGGAGACATCTACGAGCAGGAAGCGGACCACATCTCCGAACAGGTGATGCACCTGCCTGAGCCACAGCTACAGCGTGCATGTCCCTGCGGCGGAGGATGCCCAAAGTGTCAGACGGAACAACCGGGCCATGAATATGAGAGATTGCAAACTAAACACGTTGGTTCAAGCGACTCAGGACAGCTCGCAGCACCGCCGACTGTTCACGAAGTACTAGCTTCACCGGGCCAGCCGCTTGATCATGCGACACGAGCCTTTATGGAGCCGCGCTTCGGCCACGACTTCAGCCAGGTGCGTGTGCATTCCGGTCCGGCTGCCGAGCAATCAGCCGAGGACGTGAACGCCCATGCCTACACGGTGGGACACGACATTGTGTTTGGTGCGGGTCAGTTCACACCGGGGACGCAAGAGGGGCGGCGGTTGCTTGCCCATGAACTAACCCATGTGGCGCAGCAGTCGGGTGGGGAAAGAAGTCCTGTCAATCAAAGCCATGCTCAACGCGGTCTGTTCCCAATTGCTCAGGAACGAGCCAAACTCGTTAGGATTAACGCCTCTCCGGTCACACAGCGCATGCTCCAACGAGACATAGGTTTTGAGTTCCAGACCAAGAATTTCATTGTAGGAGACAAAGGCCGAAAATTTCCGCGTAAGTTTGGCAAATTCCTGCACAAAGTTCCTCCAACAGATAAGAACGGAGTCGAGTTGCAGACCGACACGGGCAGCGTGGCCGAATTCGAAACCTTCCATTTCCGCAAATGGTCTGATCTACAGGTTCAAATCCAGAATGCGGTCGATGTTGTCCAGCAAATTAAGAAGGACCCCAAAGCATTTCCCTTCAACCAAGAGACGCGTCTCAGGAGTGAGGGCCTTCTCAAAAAAGGAGAGAAACTGGAGGTCGATATTCAGGATTCGACATTTACAGCCGCCATCCAATCAACCGAAGGTTTCGCCTTGGCGCAGTACGAATCCTCCCTAAAAGAACACGAGCGGCCCGGATTCGTTGATCCCGTCATCAAGAGAGCACAGGACATCATAAATGACGCCCAGAAAGCCAGCAAAATCAGCTCCACTGTGAAGTTGGATAATCTGCGCGGCCTTCTACAGGTGATTATCAATTACATCATGAACGCGCAGGACAGGCCCTCAACTGATGAAAAAGTGTCACCCGTCAAGGCGAGGTTTCGTCTGATGAGCCGGACCAGTTTCTCGGCGATGTTCAATTCCGTGCTGAGCGCGGACGAGCAGAAATTGTTCAAGGAGATTGTGAAGAGCGACGCGATTCCAAAGGCGTTGGGCCTGGCTGGCACTGACGAGTTTTTCCCGGGCGGGTACTGGGGACATTTTGGGGATTTGTGGGCACTCTTTCAAGGAGGCAAAGTCATCGCACTAGCCTCTGAAGATAAGAACACGATCCACCCTTGCTCCAGCAAGAAGAAGACTCCCGGCATTGATTCGAGTTCGTGTGGAACCAAGGTGGCAAACACGCAAATTACAATCAATGAATGGCTTAATAGCATTGTCAAACAAACAAAGGATGCGCTCTCACCGCCGCCCCGTGGCGGCAGCGAAAGTATGGGTAAATTCGACGTGCAGACCAAGGGTCAGGAAAAGGACTTGGTGGTATTCGAAACCCGAGGGGAGACTAATAGGAATCGAAACCAACCTGCTGACAAATGGGTGGCTTACGCCGATGAAGTATTCGGGCAGGCTGCCGCGTGCCGACCACGGGCAGGTACTGGAACTGAACTGATTTATGACGGAAAAAATCCGTTTGATCCCAAGAAATGTCCATAGGCGGTTGTGAGGACGCGCTGCTTCTTCCACCGGCTAAAATTCCTTGACAACACATTCTACCAACGGCTACTCTTTGCTCAATCAACGCCCTATGCAGTCTGTCAGTCCCTGACCTGACATGGCTGCTTTTACCGCCCAGAAAAAATCGCCCAGATAGAAAAGAGGTTCGCTGTAATTTCGTGCTGCCTTAAAGCAGTCACGTTTCATTTAATTTTTGCCCCCAATCGCGCTGGCGATTTCCTACACAACTTGCCAGTCTCACTTTAACTTTGAAAAAAGGAGCAAACCTATGTTCATCAAAGAGAGTCGCAGACTCATTCAGAAACTATTCCTCTTGGCTCTCCTCTTGTCATGCCTTGGGCTGATGACGAACGGCGTGGGGACAAAGGCATTCTCGCCAAACACAGCACTCCCTTGCTGCTCTGTCTGTGACGAAGACCCGACAATCCCGATCTGTCGGCACGGTTGCCTGCCCAACTGTCGAACGAAATAGCAGACAGGCGAGACAAAGCCTAAGTTGAAAATAAAGTAAGACGAGCGGAAGCGAGAGAGCAGAAAACATACGGACGAGGAAGGCAGTGAGACTCTCCGACCTCTTTTGCAAATTGCTGCGCTCTCGCCTCCACTCTCTGGCGGAAGGTGATGATGAGTAAGCTAAGCAGAAAACTTGAAATCGGAGCCAATGTTGCGATTATTCTGGTTGCAATTCTAATCGGCGCAGTCTTTGTCAAAAACTACCTGCTCTCTTCTCGCAACGCGCCTGAGAACAGGGATTTCCGTGTACCTGCGGGAACAAAGATGGCGCTGTCTGCAACGGACTGGGCGCAAAACGGGCAGACGCTGCTGCTGGTCTTACAGAAGGGATGCCATTTCTGCTCGGAGAGCGCGCCATTTTACCAGCGACTTGTACGGGAGACGGCTGGGCATGGGACGACACACCTGCTCGCCGTCTTGCCGCAGACAACGGATGAGAGCAAGAGATACTTGAATGACATGGGCGTGACGATTGAGGACGTAAAGCAAGCAGAGCTTGATTCGATTGGCGTTCGCGGCACGCCGACCCTGATTCTGGTTAATAACCAAGGCGTCGTCATGAACTCTTGGGCTGGAAAGCTGCCTGCTGACGGCGAAGCAGATGTCTTGCGGCATCTGCAAGAGAAACCAGTTTCCAGCAGATGAGCAAACAATTCTGTCAGAAGATACTGTTAGGGCAAAGCATATCTTCTACGTTTTCGGATTGCCTGAAGATCAAGCACAAAAGAAGGAAAGGAGGAAGCTGAAATGAACAGGCTGATACGCAAACTTTTAATCTTGGTCGTGCTTCTTGGATGCTTAGGGTTGGCCTCTTCTCCCGCTACAGGAGTGAACGGGACAGCCAAAAAACCATGCTGTTCTTGGTGCGACAACGTTTGCGACCGTTGCGAAGTGGACCCATCATGGTGCGCCGCTTGTGCCAATTGCAGTCATGGTTGTAATTCCCTTTGCTAAAGAGAGAAACTCTTTCTGCGAAGTTTGGGACTGAAAGTGAGTTGAGATAAAATTTCTTTGGTTTCAACTTTGAGGGCTTGGCAAAAGTGCATGGAGCACTTGCCAAGCCCTCTTTCTTCGCTCCGGCCTGCGCTGCTCGTCGTTGTCACTTGAGCACTTCGAGCAGACGAGCGACTTCATCTTCGATTAACACAACTGATGGAAGACTCGCCAGCACCTATCCTCGCAGATATCGAACTGGTCGCCACATGCTTCTTGACAGGCAGAGTCACTACCGCAACTTTGAAGACATGCGCTGTAGTTACTGTTGCAGGTAGTGCAGCATGAGAGGGTGTGAGCCTTTTTCTCGCCGGAGAGCACAATCAGACAGACGACGAGAGCTACGAGCATGATGAGTCTGCGTCCAAGCCTTTGCATCTCTTGCCTTGACATATTCACCTCCTATTATCTTGCAGAAAACAGCGGACGATGCGATTCGTAGCGAGTCGGGGCGATGGGTTGACGGTTAAGTGCTACGAAGCGCGAATTTGCTGGTCTGAATATTAGCCTCTGAGGAAAGAAAAGCCAAGCACATAGTTAGTTCTGATGTTGGCGACACACTATCGCGGCCTACTGAGCAGCATAGGCATTGCACCTTACACTACACGCTCATATCTTCACTTCGCATTCTCACGCTCTTTATTTTCACTCCACAGACAGCAAGCCAACTCCGTTCTAATCTTCTGTCCGAGCTAATGTGGGCGCACCGTGGCGTAGGCTAGATGGGCCAGGCGGCTCTTTCCACTTTGGGCCGACTATTGACATTCAGCTTCAACGGTAATATCGTTCGCACGCTCAACTGTCTTTCTGTTGGCGAGAGCCTTCCTTTCGTCAGTCATGGCTTCAACCTCTTAACTAAAGGAGCCAGCATGATCTTCAAAAGATTTTCAGCAATTTTGCTTCTCGCTTCGCTCTTTGCTTTCAGTCCGGCAATAGGACAGAGGCGGCGTGCTCCTCGCACTAACTCAAACACTTCGACTAGCCGCGTGTGCATGACCAGCGCGGAGTCTCGGAGAAGAACGGGATTGAGATTCACCCGATTCTCAAGTCCATGGTCTTGAAATAAAAGATATTTTGCCTTTGATCTCATAAACTCATGCAAGAGGAGTAGGATCATGCGTGTAAATGTTACCCGTCTGCCGCAGGGAGTTGTCTGTAGTGGTCAAGCTTCAAGACCCGGAGAGAGAAACGGGGTAACCTTGACCGTACAGGAAAACGCTGAAGATGTGCTGAGGGGAATTATCACCGCAGCCATCTTTGAACTCGACAGCATTGATAGCATCGTCTTTGATGGGATTGACTTGAGACGAATTTTTCCACCGGAGAATCAACAAAGCAGCCCCCTGCCCCCTTTGAATCCCCTTCGAGGTAGTATAGCCGGTGCGCTCCCGCCAGACTTCCAGAGCAGAGGCCCTATGCATGATCGCGGGGGAGACTCGGAGATGCGCTCGCTCCCGGCAAATACGCATCCCGACGCGGCACGTTGGGCCAGACTCAACCCTTATCTCAATCCTTCTAACGCGTTGCTGTTCACCCTGCGGTGCATAGGATTTGGAAGCAACATTATACGTTTTCAGCGATGGATTCAGTTTATCTTGCCCCGAATACGACACGGCAATCTCCGAAGCAGCGCCGCGCCGCCGCTTCCGCCTATCGGTCCGTAAGCAGAAGGAAGAAGAGGTCGCCTTTGAGCATCGCCCCTGCACTCGCTGTCGGGAAGCCGAGGGCGTCTATATTTGCCCTCGTCCATCGCTCAACCAAGCTTAAAAAGCCGATAAAGCCGATTCTGGCAAACTTCGCTCAAAATCGCACGACAACCGATTTGCCTATGTGAGAGTCGGACGACCTTCTAATCTCCTGTCTGGGCTAAAGCCTGCCAGCATGGTGAGCCTCACTGTGCTATATTCCCCAACTGCCGTGAGACATGGCCTTTCATCCCTGAGCGGTAAAGGTCAGCCCTCAGAGATGTTAGACCGCTAGTGGCGGTAAACGTCGCCTAAAGCAAATGGTGAATTCAACTTGTAAGTGCAACTTAACGACTTAGTCGTCAACGGGCAAGCTGCCGTAATATCGGTGCTGTTTTCAACGACCAAGTCAAAAGAAGCACTGATGAGTTACAAACAGCTTACCCAAG
>JBAWGU010000406.1:0-4944 GCA_049593215.1 Pyrinomonadaceae bacterium | reverse complement strand
TCAGTACTCAGCGCTACTTTATCGTTTTTATGAATCGTCTTTCTATCATCGGCTTAGTCATTGTTGCCGTGCTGGTCATCGTGGCGGTGTTTGCTCCGTGGATTGCGACGCATGATGTTGGAGCAACGAATTTGTCTATGCGCTATCTGCCGCCTTCTGCCGCGCACTGGTTCGGCACGGATTCGACGGGCAGAGATGTTTTCTCTCGTATCATCTTTGGCGCGCGCATCTCTCTGCGCGTCGGGATTGTTGTCGTCGCGGTGTCCGCCATCATCGGCACAATCTTAGGCGCGCTCGCAGGTTATTACGGCGGGTGGATTGACAGGATCGTGTCCGGCTATGTCTTCAACGTGTTTCTGGCGTTTCCCGGATTGTTGCTGGCAATTGCGCTCGTGGCATTTCTCGGCGCGGGTTTGAATAAACTGATCTTCGCGTTGTGCGTCATCGGGTGGGTCGGTTACGCGCGCCTGATTCGCGGGCAGGTGTTGAAGGTACGCGAGTATGATTTCGTTCAGGCAGCACGCGCACTCGGCGCAGGCGACATGCGTATTCTCTTTTTTCACATTCTGCCGAATGCGATTCAACCTCTCATCGTTCAAGCAAGCCTCGGCATGGCGGGCGCAGTTCTGGCAGAAGCATCTTTATCATTTCTTGGTCTTGGCGTGCCGCCGCCTGCGCCGTCTTGGGGCGTGATGATTGAAGAGGCGCGCGATCTTTCAACGCTTCAGGCCGCTCCGCACGCGCTCATCTTTCCCGGCATCGCCATCGCGCTCACCGTTCTCGCTTTCAATTTTCTGGGCGACGGCCTGCGCGAGTATCTTGATCCAAGACAGCGCAAACGATGAAGAGTGAAGAGCAATCAGCTTCAACAACAGGCCGCGCAGTTGCCGTCTCGATTGAGAATTTATCGAAGACCTACCCTGTTTCCTTTGCGCGCCTGCGCCAATTTTTTCGTCGCCCGACGAAACCTCCCGTCAACGCTTTGCGCGATGTCTCGTTTCAAATTTACGAAGGCGAAATCTTCGGTCTTATCGGACGCAACGGCGCGGGCAAGACAACGCTTGCCAAAATTGTCGCCACGCTGGTCCAGCCAACTTCAGGGACAGTCACCGTGCGCGGCTTCGACAGCGTGAAGGAAGAAGAGCAAGTGCGCGCCCAGATCGGGCTGGCATCTGCGGAAGAGAGGAGTTTTTACTGGCGTCTGACGGCTGAACAGAATCTACTCTTCTTCGCGCGCCTTTACGGTCTGAGTGATTCAACAGCGCGCCGTCGTATCTCGGAACTCTTCGCGCGCTTCGAGCTTGAAGAGTTGGCGCGTCGTCGTTTCGGCGAACTCTCGACGGGCAACAAGCAGAGGCTTGCCGTAGCGCGCGCCATGCTTGCTCATCCGCCCGTGCTGCTCTTAGACGAGCCGACGCGTTCGCTCGATCCGCTTGCAGCCGCGCGTATGCGCGCTCTGATTAGCTCGCTCGCACATTCAAATCCGCCTATCACAGTGCTGCTCACGTCTCACAATCTCCCCGAAGTGGAAGAGCTTTGCCAGCGCGTAGCGATTATCAGCGACGGGGAGATTCGCGCGCTCGATACTCCGAAAAATATGCGCGACACGCATAAACAGACCGAGCGCGTTCACCTTCGCGTTCAAGGCCACATCAATGAGAACGCGATGAAATCCGAGATGCAGGAGCATGGATTTGCTGAGCTTGAGATGAATGCTATTGAAGGCGGCTTTGTCGTCTCGTTCACACATGAGGCGGGCGATGACCTTTTGGATGCGGCGATACGCATCGTGCAGGATGCGGGCGGGAAGATTCTCTCGCTTGATTCTGAGAGGGCGACGCTGCTCGATGTGTTGGAGAGTTACGAGCGCGATGAGAAAGAGGTAGAGGTTAAATAATGCTCAAGTCCGCGCAACTTCTATTGAGCCGCATACGCGCCTTCGTCGTGCGTGATTTTCAGTTGGCGGTCAGCTATCGCATGGATTTTTTCATGCGCGTGCTCTCCATTCTGATTGTCACTACAACCTTTTTCTTTGTCTCAAGAATCTTTGTCGGCAGAACGGAGACGCTTTTTGAACAATGGCAAGACCCGCTTGCCGCGTGGCTCACAGGACTCGCCGTGCTCAACTATTTCATGACGGGGTTTTCGAGTCTGGCTAACGCAATTCGACAGGAACAAATGCAGGGGACTCTGGAGAGCGTGCTGCTCACGCCGATTAGCGTGCCGGTGGTGATCGTCGCAAGCTCCGCATGGGATTTTGTGCAGGCGACGTTTTATTCTTCGCTTTATCTCATCTTCGGCTGGCTCTTTTTCGACGTTCACTATCGAGGAAGTTTTCTGCTTGCGCTCATTTTTCTGCTGCTCACAACGTTTGTGCTGGCATGTCTGGGGATTCTCTCGGCAAGTTTCGCAATGGTCTTTAAGCGTGGCGATCCGTTCGGCATCTTTCTTGGAGCAGGCTCCGCGCTCTTCTCCGGCGTCTTCTTCCCGACGCAGTTGTTGTCACAGTATGCTGGCACAGGCATCGCCAGCGTCTCGCGCCTGCTGCCACCTACCTACGGACTCGACGGCATCCGCCGCGTCCTCATCGAAGGCCAAAGCTTGACGCAGGTGCGCGAGCCTCTCATCACGCTTTTCATCTTTCTCATCATCCTGCTTCCCTTCTCCCTCTGGGTCTTCGGTCGCGCCATCCGCCGCGCTAAGCGTGAAGGCAGTTTGATTCAGTATTAGGCTGGATAAGAACTAGCAATAGCGGAGCGAGGCGGCGCGATGAGCGAAGCAAATGCGCGGGCGATATGATAAGCTTCCTGTTCTGGAATCATGTGGCGCATCATTAAATTTACAGCCCTTGCGATAATTGGCATCGTTGCCGGGCTGATTATTTACGAAGTCGTCACATTCCCTTCAATCTCGCGCCTGAGAGATCAGAACCCGGAAACAACTTCAATGATCGAGGCGCGAATGAGCGAGGCTGCGGCGCGCGGCGAGCAGCCGAAGCGTTACCAGACATGGGTCCCGCTCGAAAAGATTTCGCCTAACCTGCAACGCGCTGTGCTCGCAGGCGAAGACACAAACTTTACGACACATCACGGCTTTGATTACAAAGCTATACAGCGCGCTTGGGAGGAAGCTCAAAAGGAGGCCATCAAAGAGGCTAAGGAGGAAGGCGACTACGACCCCAACGACTGGATTCCACCGATGCCGGATTTCAAACGCGGCGCATCAACCATCACACAGCAGCTCGCAAAAAATCTCTATCTCTCAAGCGAAAAATCTTTTCTGCGCAAAGGGCGCGAAGCTCTTATCACATACTTTCTTGAGCGCGATTTGTCGAAGCGTCGCATCCTCGAAATCTATCTCAACGTCATCGAATGGGGCGACGGCATTTACGGCGCAGAAGCAGCTTCGCAATACTACTTTCACAAACCCGCTTCCGCATTGAATGCGCGCGAGGCCGCATTTCTCTCCGCGATGATTCCAAATCCGCGAACCGTTTTCAATCCGCAAACCAATCCGCGCCGCGTCGCACGCCGTCAACGCATCATCCTGCGCGGAATGCCCTACGTGAAAACGCCCTAAAGAGGTAAAAAGGCAAAAGGCAAAAGGTAAAAGTCGGGGGAAGCCAGCTTTTATTTACATCACTCCGGTTGAGCTGGTTAATTAAAGTGGTTTCCCCACACTTTTGCCTTTTACCTTTTTACTTTTTACTTCTTTAGCGTGAATGAGCTCAGAAACTTTTTAGCCTGAGCGTCGTCCGCAGTGTTGTTGAGGACGCCGAGCAGATAGAGGTGTCGCTCGTTGCCTTTCAGTTTAGTGTAAAGACGCAGGACGCCGGAAATTGTGCAACCCTCAAAGCTGTACTCGCGCCCGTTGTAGCCGGGCTGAGAGACTTTATGCCACTCGCTCAAATCGCAACTGAAGCCATAACCATGAGCGTTAAATTCCCTTCTGATTCCGGCAAGGAAACCGCTGCCCTCATCCTCGAAGAAGTCTGCATCCGTATGGCCCTGATTCGGCCCGGAAGCCCATGCCAGAAAGTACACAGCCTTCTCCTGCCGCCCTATCACGTAATGAGCATCTGCATCCTGTCCTTTGCCAATCGGAATGATCGCTGAAAAGTCGAAGCTGACGCCCGGAGCCAGAGCCGAGAAAGGCTCGCCCTCCGGTTCAATCTTGCGCCAGATTAGTCCGGTTGCCGGATCAACGCTGATGGAAGAAGCAGGAATAGGATTGCCGTCTTTGAGAAGAATTGAGCGGAGCAGCGCTTCCTTCTCCATTTCCTCTCTGGACGCGCGGGGTAAGTTTTGAGAAGTCGCAGGCCGTGAGGCTACAGGTTGCATGATTGTATCCGGCGGCGCGGCGGCAATCTGTTTCGCCAGCGTCGCGCGTTGTCTCCACTCCCAGGGAGGAGTCGGCTGCGCATCTTGCCAGATGCCGCGACGTTCCGTTCGCGCAGCCTCTTCGCTCTGTGCATACATATTGCGATCAAGCGCGCTCAGTTCCCTGCCATCCTCTTTGTCAAACCACGCCACTCCGTCACGAATTACCTGCTGGCCCACGTCCATCTTGTCCAGATAGACTTTGGCAACGAGGTCTTTCTCATTTCCGATAGCCCTGAAATCAACCAGCACGATTTTTCCAAGAACCAGATCAGAGAGATGCTGGCGCGCAACATCACCATAGGGCTGATCCTTCTCAGGAGCATCAACGCCTCTGAATTTAATCTTCAACTGGCGATTAACATTCTGAACGAGAATCGTGTCGCCATCGAGTATCTCAACGACCTTAGCCTGCAAGCCACTCGCGCGCGTGAAGTTTGGAAATGTGAGAAGAGAGGTGAGACACCACAAGAGGATAAGTAGACGAGGTGTTTTCATTGCGATTCTTCCTATCAAGGTGATTCAGAAACTGAGGTAGCCTTTGGTCTCTTTCGCGCCTTTGCGC
>JBAWGU010000405.1:0-5744 GCA_049593215.1 Pyrinomonadaceae bacterium | reverse complement strand
CAGGTGCAGCGACCTGCGCCGCCGCGCCATCTTTCAGTTGGACGTTAATTTCGCTCATGGCTACCTCGTGAATCGTCAAAGGTAAATCGTAAATAGACGGCGATAGCGATGCCGTTCATCACGATTTACAGGTTGCGTGAAAAGGTGCGTCGGGGCGAAGACCTCTGCCCCTCAAACGATTCACGATTTACGGTTCACGATTAAAAACTTCAAGATCGGATTCGATAGGAGCGCCTTCGCCGCGAGTCTCGATGTCGGAGATCAGACTCGCACGATAAATTCAGAATCGAGTAAAGGAGCGCGTTCGATTCATGGCAAAGGTCTTCTGGAGCATCCTATCAAAAAATGAAATTGGTAAGCGCGTGCGGATTTCAAGCCGTAAGCCTTACCCTCGTCAAACTACTTCAAAACGTCGCGTCTAACGCGAAACCTTCTTGAAGTTTTTAATTTAACCAAAGCAGCCAAATAAGTCAACTTTACATCAGAATAAACTGGATAAAGGCTGGTTTGCTTTTCAGTTTGACCGCCATTTTTGGCCTTTATTCTTTGCCTTTATTTTAAAGACTGTTGGCGTGAATCCCCCTTCTCGTCTTCTCATTAAATCAACATTCCAGCCTCATCAATCACTCGATACAGGGTGGGTGACTGTTGCGCTAAAAGGAACTTGACGGTTTATGTTCTTATCGCTCTCTTCGCGTAAATCTGTGCTTCGCATCAGGGTTCGCCTGCTGGTTTTAACGCTCGCCGCATTGCTTTTGACGAGCGCGTGGCCCTCCATCCCGCAGGCCAGACTCCAATCATCCAATCCGCAAAACGCCAGACCGAAAACATACAGGCCGGAGTTTGTTCCCGGCGAGATTCTCGTCCGCTTTCGTCCTGAAACCGTGTCCGCCAAAAGCCAGACAAGGACAGAGATGACGGTTCGCGCTGACGGGAGCGAGATAAACATGCAGCTTGAGAGTCTTGGCGGAGTTGACGTTTTTGGAGGGTTGCGCGTGGCGCATGTCGCGCCTGAAGAGACTTTGCAGGCTATCTCTGCGCTCAACGCGCGGCCAGATGTGCTGTATGCCGAGCCGAACTTTATTCGTCGCGCCTCAAAGACGCCGAATGATACGCGATACCCGCAGATGTGGAACCTGAAAAACACAGGGCAGCCGGATGGCGGCGGTCATCCCGGACAGGTCGGCGTTGACATTCACGCAGAACCTGCATGGGACCAGACGACAGGCAGCAAGAGCATCGTTGTCGGCGTGATAGACGAAGGCATAGACATCAATCATCCTGATCTTAAAGACAATATCTGGACCAACCCGGCGGAGGTTCCTGATAACGGCGTTGACGATGACGGCAACGGTTACGTGGATGACGTGAACGGCTGGGATTTCGCTCATAACGATAAGACTGTCTTCGACTATACGGGCGCAACTTATCCGCCGCCTCCCGACTATAGCGGCGACGTGGAGGATCACGGCACGCACGTGGCTGGCACAATCGGCGCGACGGGAAATAACGCGACAGGCGTGGTCGGTGTCAACTGGCAGGTCAGCCTGATGTCTTTGAAATTTTTGACCGGCGTTGATGGCGCAGGCAGCACTGCCGACTTACTCAGGGCTTACGGCTACGCGAAGATGATGCGCGAGTTGTGGCAGAGTTCGGGCGGGACGAAGGGCGCGAACATTCGCGTGCTCAATAACAGTTACGGCGGCGGCGGATTTTCGCAGGCGGAGTTTGACGCGATTCGCGCGCTCGGCGATGCGGGCATACTGTTTGTCGTTGCGGCTGGCAATGACGGGCTGAACAACGATATGTTCCCGACCTATCCTGCCAACTACATCTCAACCAACATCATCTCCGTCGCGGCTTCGACTAGCTCCGGCCTCAAAGCAAACTTCTCTAACTTCGGCCCGGGCACTGTGAACATGACTGCGCCGGGCGATAACATTTTAAGCACCACGCCTAAAGGCACGTATGATTTCTTTAGCGGCACTTCGATGGCTGCGCCGCACGTTTCCGGCGGAGCCGCGCTCGTCTGCGCCGCCTATCCGAATATTTCCATGAGCAAGCTGCGCCAGACGCTTATCTATAGCGGCTATGTGGCTCAGTGGCAGGGCATCTACATTTATAACATCTCGTCTGGACGCACGCTGGATGTCAACAGCGCGTTGCAAGCGGTCGTGAGCGCGGACACTGTTGCGCCTGCGGCTGTGGGCCAGCTTCACACTAACTATCCAACCTTCCCGACATTTTCACTGACATGGCAATCGCCGGGCGATGACGGCAACACGGGCAAAGTCGCCGCTTATCAAGTTCGTTATTCAGATACGGACTTGAGCGATCCTGCAAAATTCGATGCCGCAATTCCCTTGCCCGGCCCTATCCCGGATGAGCCGGGGATGTGGCAGAGTGTTGATGTCAGGCTTCCCTGGCGGCACTCATCAGGATTCATAGGCGTCCGCGCAGTTGATGAAGTCGGCAATGTTGGACCTATCGCCACCGTGCCGGTGACCTTCGCCGACGATGTGGGCGATCCATATACGATGACAGAAAGTGCGCCGAGTCCGCTCTCGACCGGCGGCACACGGCTCGGGCTGACAGGCGATGATCAGTTTAAGAATGTGAACCTGCCGTTCACCTTCAAATTCTACGAAGGCACGTACAGCAACATCTCGATTTCCACCAACGGCGCAATCTATTTCGGCTTCCCTCCCTCTCCAAGCGACGGCGCTCTCGATGCGTTCAGCTCAGTCAGCAAGCTCAACGGCTATCGCATGATTGCCGGAGCGTGGGACGACCTCCGCATGGACAGGCGCGCGGGCGATGATGTTTATGTGGTCCAGCCGGATGAGAGCCGCATCATTTATCGCTGGCAGGGCGTGACGGTCAACTACGAGACGGCTCCCGGCGTCGAGCGCGGCGAGAATCCTGTGAGCTTCGAGATTGAGTTGCGTAGTGACGGCACGATCATCATGCGCTACGGCGACGGTAATCAGAAAATGTTTTCCGTCGTAGGGCTTGGCGGAGGCTGGCCCGAAGCCTACGTCGTTGATTCGCATACGATCAATGGTGGGACTAAAGATTTGACCAACGCGCAGACCGTGACGTTTGCGTTGCGCAAGCAGCCGCCTCCGCCCACATCTAATCTGAGCCTGACCATGACGAGCGCCCCGAATCCCGTTGGCAGCGGAGCGCAGGTGACATACGACATTGAGGCTTATAACGATGGCCCGCAGAATGCGACGAACACAATCATCACGGATCAACTACCGACAGGCACAACCTTTGTTTCCTGCACGACGACTATCGGAACATGCACAGGACCATCATCCGGCACGAACGGAACCGTGACGGCGAACATTGGCACGCTTAACGCTCCGTCTATCGTAAAGGTTCGCATCGTTGTGCAGGTCACGGCGGCAGGTGGCGCGACTATCAACAACATCGCGTCTGTCAGCAGCGCCAGATTTGACAGCAACACATCTAATAATTCTGCAACGACGACAACGCAGGTAGTGGAGGCTTCAGTCTTCAATGATGTTGTTGCAATCAGCGCGGGCGGTCTTCGCACATTTGTCTTGAAGCGCGACGGCACAATCTGGGGATGGGGAAATAACGATTACGGAATGCTCGGTGACGGCTCTATCTATGGCAACAAGAACAGCCCTGTGCCTGTTGCCACGAATCTGACAGGCGTGACAGCCGTCTCAGCCGGAGGCAGCCACACTCTCGCGCTCAGGAATGACGGCACAGTGTGGGCTTGGGGCACGAGCGATTACGGGGAGGTCGGGAACACTTCTCCTTCTAACACAACGCCTGTGCTCGTCAACGGACTGTCTAACATCATCGCTATCTCTTCTGGCAACTATCATTCGATGGCTCTGCGCGATGACGGCACAGTGTGGGTGTGGGGCGCAAACATGAACGGTCAACTTGGACTTGGCGGCGCGATGGATGCGAAGGCGCATCCGAACCCGGCTCAAGTGCCGGGACTCTCAGGCGTCAAACAGATTGCTGCCGGAAACAGTTTCAGCCTTGCCGTGCGCGATGACGGGACGGTCTGGGCTTGGGGAGAAAACTCTTCCGGCCAGCTTGGCGACAACACAGGAGGGATGAGGAACTCTGCGGCGCAGGTTCCCGGACTGACAGGCGTTAAGTCAGTTGTCGGCGGACAGGCTCATGCTCTTGCGCTGAAGACTGACGGCACTGTCTGGGGATGGGGCTTCAACATTTTCGGAGCAACAGGTTCGAGCAATTACAATCAGCCGACTTACACACCATTTCAAGTTCAGAATCTTTCTAACGTCACAGCGATTGCCGCAGGTGGACAGCACAGCCTTGCGTTGAAGTCTGATGGCAGCGTTTGGGGTTGGGGATTGAATAGCTACGGAGAGTTAGGCACAGGGACACAGAGCAGCAATCCGCAGTCGAACCCTTCGCAGGTGAGCGGGCTTGCAGGAGCAACTTCTATCTCTGCCGGAAATTCTCACAGCGTCGCGCTGCTTGGCGACGGCACTGTGCGCGCGTGGGGACAGAATTATTATGGTCAGCTAGGTGACGGCACACTTCTGGATCGTTATGCTCCCGTGCAAGTCTCAGGCGTGCTGGTGGTCGCGCTGCCGTCCATCTCTCCCGGAAGCGAAACGGCGTATCCGACCATCTACGCGCAGATTGTCTGCGACACGGCGGGAGCCACCATTCACTATACGACCAACGGGCAAGACCCGACGGAGAGCAGCCCCGTCTTCGTGCCCGGCAATTTCATACCCGTCAACCAGAGCTTGACGCTCAAGGCCAGAGCCTATAAGAGCGGCTGGAATCCAAGCCCCGTTGCATTCGCTGTCTATACAGTCTTGCTTCCGCCCAACCCGATTGACGACCCATATATCTTTGTGCGCTGGCAGTACAAGGATTTTCTTAACCGCGAGCCTGACACAGACGGGCTTGGGTACTGGATGGGACAGCTCACCTCCTGCGGCAGCAACGCGCAATGCACACATGATAGAAGAGTCGCTGTCGCAGACGCTTTCTTCTTTGAAGACGAGTTTCAAAAAACAGGCGGATACATCTATCGTGTCTTCAAAGCTGCAACAGGGCGGAAGCCTGACTTCTCTCAGTTCATGGCAGATCGTGGACAGGTGTCGGCAGGAGCAGGGCTGGACCAGAGCAAGAGCGCGTATGCACTCGCCTTCGTCCAGCGAGACTCTTTCCTCCAGACTTATCCACGCACGCAAACCGCCACACAGTTTACGGATGCGCTGCTCAGCTCTATCCAGCAGAACTCCGGCGTTGACCTCTCTTCACAGCGCAACTCCCTGATGGCTCTTTATGACGGAACGGATCAAGGCAGAGCTGCTATCTTAAAACAGGTCGCAGACACACAAACCTTCATAGATGCCGAGTACAATTCCTCGTTTGTGCTGATGGAATATTTCGGCTACCTACGCCGTGACCCGGAAGCCGGTGGATTCGAGTTCTGGCTCGATAAAGTCAACAGGCTCCCCTTGCGAGACGTAGGCATTCAGCACGCGATGGCCTGCTCCTTTATTACATCCGCCGAGTACCAGTTGCGTTTTGGCTCAAGCGTGACTCACTCTAATCAAGAGTGTCCACAATAAAGTCAGAACCGCCTGCGGTAGCGGGCGGGTGAGAGAAGGCAAAAGGCAAAAGGTAAAATGCAAAAGTGTGGGGAAACCACATTCAAATAAAAAGTTGGCTTCCCCTGACTTTTGCCTTTTACCTTTTGCCTT
>JBAWGU010000404.1:0-5595 GCA_049593215.1 Pyrinomonadaceae bacterium | reverse complement strand
CCCATCATCTACATCGTTCTCGCGGTCCTGCTCGTTTTCGATTTAGCTTATCTCGCGCCTTCGACTTCCGGCATCGGCTACCTGCTCGTGCTCACAGGCGTTCCCGTTTACATTCTCTGGCACAGGGAAAAGCAAGGATGAAGGATGAAGGCGGAAGGATGAAAGAGCGATTGCGTGAGTTGAACAACTCACCTTAGACAGCCACGCTTTCATCCTTCATCCTTCCTAATTCATCCTTGCTATTTCACCCACTCGTCCGCCACCTCAGTCTCGACCTTGACCGGAACTTTCTTCACAAACTCTTCGCCCGCCGCGCACATTGCATCTTCAACGACTTTGCTCACCTCCTGAGCATCGTCCATATCAGCTTCAACCACAATCTCATCATGCACGATGTTGACGATGCAGGCAGTCGTGCCGCGCAGCTTGTTGTGCAGAAGATGCAGAGCGCGCTTGAGAATGTCAGCACTTGAGCCTTGCACGGGCGTATTTTTTCCGTTGCGCTGAGCGAGGGAGACAGCCTGTCTGTCTTCGGGGTCGAAGCGAAAGCGCGCGAGGCGGCCAGAGGCTGTGCGTGCCGAGCGTTCGCGTACAGCTTTGTTTGCAGCATCGCGCAGCCACGCATCGAGTTGGCGATAAGTGGAGAAGTAGCGGCGCAGGATGTCTTCGGCTTCTGAAAGTTTCAGGCCGGTCATGGTGGAGAAACGCTGCGCGCCGATGCCATAGACCACGCCGAAGTTCAAACGCTTGGCGAAATCGCGTTGCTCTTTCGTGACCCCTTCGAGCGGCACAGCGAAAACTTGCGCGGCTGTGACGCGATGCAGGTCCGCGCCGGAGTTGAAGGCAGTGATGAAACCTTCATCGCCTGTGAAGTCCGCGAGGATGCGCAACTCTATCTGGGAATAATCAGAAATCACAAGCTTTCTTCCTTCGGGCGCGCGGAAGCAGCGACGGTATTCGTAGGCGTGCGGGACCTGTTGTACGTTGGGATTCGTGCAATTGTGTACAACTATCCCGTTCGCAACAAACTCATGAACATCTTCGACGGTAATGTCATATACCTTTTCAGAACCATCGGGAGTGATACATTCAATTTCGACCGGACGAATTTCCAAATCCAGATAGCGGCGAACCGGCAACAGGCTTGGAAGCGGTCCAAATCTTTCCACTAACTTTTCTACCGATTCGCCCTTGATAAAGGTATTCCTGTAATGGGTAACGAAAGGTTTAACCCCGACTCTTGAAGCTTCTGTTGTTCCGGCTGCGATGGCTTCTCTATAGAGGGATGCGCCGGAAACTTTGAACGGAGTAGCAATACCATCCGTGTGTTGAGGAAGAAAATTGAATGATCTATTCTTTTTTGCGGAAATAAACCCGACCCTCTTCATAAACCTGAGAATGTCCGATTTCTTGCTAATGCTGAGCAAGAATCTCTCACCCCCCGCGAAACCGCTCTCGTCGCGTCTTGGTTTAATGATGGAATGGATGCCTATGTTACCTAACATCAGTTGAACCTGAGCCAGAAGATGATGATTAACGCTTGTGAGGCCGATGAATGAGTTTGTCCTGTGACCGTCACCCTCAAAAAGTCCTCTCAGGAACGCTGACTGATAAGGCGAAGGCGCACTCAAGATAATCTCAGGCACTTTTTTCGTGTGGGCATTTCCGTCAAGCCCTAGCGCGGCGAAGAACTGAGCGACTTTTGTAGATGCCAGTTGAAAGACGCGACAAGTTTTTGACTTAACTTCTGTGAATGGCTTTCCAAAAAGTTTTACGCTGTGCGTGACGATGCGGTCAATCAGTCCTTGATCTTCCCAACCGAATGCAAGATAAACGCGGTCATATCGGGCAGGCGTCCCGCCGCCCAACCGTCTTCGCACAATCGGCCTCTCATGCCGCTTTCCTAAAAATCCGTCGGCGATTACTAATCCCATCAACTCGCAAAGCTCAGCCGATAAAGATTCAGGAATCGTGACGGGCTTTCTTGATCTGTAGTCTGGAAGGACAACATTGATTGGACACTGCCCTTCGTCCCATTTGTATTCAAGTTCTTTGAGGGAGATATACAGGTTATCTTCGGGGCTTAGTTCATCCAGCCTGCGCCACTCGTCTCCCTTGCCTGTCAAAAATTTATGATCTCCCGTAGCTCGTATGCTTCGTCCGTCTTTCAATTGCAATTTATAAACGGGGCGCACACCTGTCAGCCAAGCCTTCTCTACGCGGTTCCATCCATGAGATGTTTTGACCACATCGCCTGCCTTAATTTCATCCATTCTCTTGAAACCCGTTGGCGTCGCCACGCACGCTTCTCCTGTGAGACACGCGAATCTTCCTGTCGGTGCGCCGATCTGTCGAAAGTCTGCGTGGATGCGGCCTGTGACGGGGCTGATTTCGTTGAGGATGTTTTCGCCGTAGCTGGTGAGAGCTTTCTGCACGGTGCGGTATTCGAGAAGCTTAGCGACTTCAGGATGAATTGCCGCGAGCGGTTGAAGCTTCCAGCTACGCGTCGAGTCGGGCACGGGCACGCCGATACGCTTCAAAGCTCTGGTCAACTGCGTGTGCGAATCAATATTAAGTTCTTCGCGCGTCGGGCCGCCAAAGAGCGTGCCTTGCATTGATTCTTCCGCGAGCATGTCTTGCAGCTCGCTGGCTAAGGTTGCGCGCTTCTTTTCGACTATCACAAGCTGCTCGCGCCAGCGATGCTGGTCCAGAAAGATGCCTGCCAGCTCAAGACACGCGACAGACATCACGCACTCGAATTCAAGTTGGGCGACGCGCATGAGGGCGTCCGACTTGAGACGCTCAATCATCTTCTCGCGCAGGGGCGGAAGGATGAAGGCATCGCGCGCCGCATATTCGATTTGAGACGGGGACAACTCGCCGGACCAATCGCTTAAGCGTTCGGCCTTGTCCATCGTCTCGTTCAGATAGCGCGAGACGACTACATCGAGTCCGTGCCGCTCGTCCTGATCGCCTGCGGAGATAATCTGGCTCGCCAGCAGCGTATCGAACAACCCGCCCAACTCGACGCCGAGCTTATGCTTGACCCACTTCGCATCAAACTTGGCGTTGTGCGCAATCTTGACAGGGCGCGGCGCAGCAAGCAGGTCGCGGAGCGGAGCGAGAGCTTCACTCTTCGCAAGCTCATCATCCTTAGCGGGGTCCGCGAAACGAAAGAGGTCAATCACGCACACTTTGCCGTCAGGCGAGGCGAACTGCACTAAACGTAAATGGCCTTTATACGGATCAAGGTCGGTCGTCTCCGTGTCAAAGCCTACGACCGCATGTTTTGATAATTCTTCAACCGCCGCGCGCAACTCGTCGGCAGTGGTAATAAATTTGTAGTTTGGTGTCTCCATTCAATCCTTTACGCTAATCTTTTCGTAAATGGTAAATGGTAAATAGGCGAACGGCTTTTCTTCTATTCACGATTTACCAATGACCATTCACCATTTACGATTCACGGCTTTCTTCGAGCAGACGTTTGAGCATTAATATCTGGCCTTTGTGCTGCGCTTCGTGGTCCACAAGATGGTGAAGTATCCAGCGCAGGCTGTATTCGTACTGAGTCCCGCGCAGGTTAAAACTAAACGGACGATCAAAATCTCTTTCGTCAAACGGCGAGAGAGTCTGCCGCGTCTGTTCCCTGATTTCGTCAATCGTGCGCAGGCAATCCGAAGCGTTGAAGTTCAGGCGCGCAAACTTCTCAGAATTTTTGAGCACATCCCAGAAAGGCTTTCTTCTATCATCCAGCGTCAGCTTGTGGCCGCTCAGAATACACTGCATCCACCACCATTCAGCTTCGCCGATGTGCAGCACGAGCGCGCCGATGGAGTGTGCGCCCGCAACTGCGCGCCGCGCGATCTCTTCCGCAGACATCTCTGCCACAGCTTCGCGCAACTGCTGGCGCACTTCTTCCATCGCGCTCAGGGAGAAACCTATCTCAGTCGCAACGCCCTTTGCAGATTCGAGAACGTGTCGTGTAGGGTCCATCTCAATCGAGCCTCAGTTAATTTTATTTTGGACGCTCCAAGAGGAAACTTTGCATTAGCTCTCTTCCTGAGTTTGGTAGCTCCCGCTTGATGGTCCTGTGTTCACGATAGAGAGCAGCAGCAGCGCGGCGACCGCGCCGAGAATTGCGCTGACGATAAACGCCGCCTGCGGCCCGCGCCAGTCCCACACAGCGCCCATCAGAAGCGATGCCGGAAGCACAGTGATGCTGAAGGCGAGATTATACAACCCGTAAGCCGTGCCGCGCTGCTCAGGGCGCACAAGGTCTGCCACGAGAGCTTTCTCCGTCCCTTCGGCAAGTCCGAAATAGATTCCGTAAACGAGAAAGAGCGCCCACGCCATCCATGCAGAAGTTACGAAGGCGAAGCCCAGATAGACCGCCGCGTAAAGCAGCCAACCGGAAACAATCAACGTGCGACGGCCAAGCCGATCAGAGAGATCGCCGCCGATGAGTGAACTCAAAACCTTGCTCACATGCAGCGCAGCCCAGAGCAAAGGGATGAGGACGACGGAGATTCCGGCATTCTGAGCGCGCAGGAGCAGGAACGCATCGGAAGAGTTGGAAAGCGTGAAGAGCGCGACGAGAAAAAGAAACCGCTTGAAATTTCCATCGAACCCTTTCAGAGAAAGCGCAGGCGGCTTAGCGATTTTTCCATTGACATCTTTCCCCGCGTGCGTCTCACGAACAAAGAACGCGGCGACAAGAACTGCCGCCAGAGCCGGAATAGAAGCGGCGAGAAAAACTTTTGTGTAATCCGAAGCCGTCGGCGCGTTGCGGTTGAGGGCGATGAAGTAGATTAGAAGGTAGCCGACGAGCGGGCCGACAACTGCGCCTGTGTGGTCCATCGCGCGATGAAAGCCGAAGGCCAGCCCGCGCTCTGTGACAGGCACAGCGTCCGCAATCATCGCGTCGCGCGGCGCGCTCCTGACGCCTTTGCCGACGCGATCTGTCAAACGTACCGCCAGCACCTGATACCAGTTGGTCGCAAACGCCAGAAGCGGACGGGCGAGTCCCGCAATCGCGTAGCCAAAGACGACCAGCCCTTTGCGCTTGCCCCGCCGGTCGCTCCAGTAACCTGCGAAGAGTTTAAGTAGTGATGAAGTGGATTCCGCCGAGCCTTCGATGATGCCGACGACTGCGGGCGACACGCCGAGCGTCATTGTCAGGAAGAGCGGAAGAAGCGGGTAGATGATCTCGCTCGAAGCATCGTTCAAGAGACTGACGAAGCCGATGGCGAGCACGTTACGCGGCAGGCGGTGGTAGCGTTGCCAGAGGTTGCGCTTCCCCTCGTCCAATTTCTCAGGGGAGACTGCTGGCTTAAATTGATCGGCGGCGTCCGTGTCTGTCTCTGCCATCTTAAACTTCTAATCTTGTTAAGGCTTCTGCGAAATAGATTGCCGACGATCAACGCGCGCGGCGCGAAGCAGGCGCGGGCCTTGTCGTCTCCGGTCGCGGCGAAGAAGACTTTCCGCTCCACCCGTGCCACCACCACGCCAACGCTCCTGTCAGCATAATCACAATCAGCACCAACGCCAGCGTCAAACGCACCATCAGACGCATCGCCCGCTTCGCCAGAAAGAAGA
>JBAWGU010000403.1:0-4386 GCA_049593215.1 Pyrinomonadaceae bacterium | reverse complement strand
CTCCGCCTTCTGCGGTTTTTGAGATCGCGCCTGCGAAAGTTTTGCAGGGGGCGGTGCGGCTGCACGGGTTGACATCATCGCCGACGCCACTGACCCACGTTCGTGTGGCTTGGGCGTGTGCGAATGAGCTGCATGTTAAGAGGAGTGTAAAGAGGGCCAGCGTACTTAGGGTAAATCTAATCCTGCTCATTTTTGAAGGGTCTCCTTTTTCACCCTTTGGGTGAGATGAATCTGATGTTGATTGACTATCCGTTTCGAGCCTCACGGCGCGGGAACGGCATGGGGCCTTAGCGTAAAATCCTTGACAGAATCGCTTGTTGACACAACCAAGAGCAGTGGAATACTTCTGGACTTTTCCGGTGCTTCGGTCGGATATGAGTTTTGCCTAATGCATCTTGATGGATAAAGCGAGGCTGGGCTGAAAAGAACGGCCCTTCTTTTATGCTTAAATGGACCAAAAGTCAAGGATTTAACGTCGTTCCTATCGCCTCGCTCCTGTCGTTTCTGCGGCCAGCCAGTGACCGCGTTTCTCAAAGAACTGTTGCCCGCTTAACTTCGACCTCAAATCGGTAGACACCGGAAACGATGCGCCGCACTCTAGCCGGAAACAGCGTCCGGCGTCTTTAGGGAACTCTGAAATTTTCTTAAAAGAGTTCTGAAAGCCGCTCATGCCCAGGATAAAACAGACCGGAAAGTTCAACCATTATGCGTCTCTATGCGTCTAAACTGACGGCAGAGAAGAATCTTTTTGCAGAGCCAGAGGGCCTGGCAACTGCTTAATAGCAAATTTTTTTGGAAATGGTGTTGACATGAATAATCTTATTAAGACTCATCGTGGCCGCGCGGTCAGAGGCATTCGCGCCTTAGCGGCTCTTCTATCTATGGCGGCGCTCATGTGCGGCACGCTTGCCTTCGGGGTGAGCGCGCAGCAGTTGAAAGCTTCAAAAGCGCAGAGCTTGAGCGAGGAACAGCGCATCCTGCATGTCTTGAATCGTTTAGGCTTTGGCGCGCGTCCGGGCGACGTGGAGCGCATCAAGGCTCAGGGGCTGAATAATTACATCAAGGCGCAGCTCTACCCGGAAAAGATTGCAGACCCCGTAGCGGAAGCCAAAGTGCAGAACCTGCCGACGCTCAACATGAGTATCGCGGAACTCTACGAGAAGTATCCGCAGCCCGGGAAACTTCTGAAACAGCTTCAAAAACGCGGCGACCTGCCAGCAGACCTCGCCGCGCTTCGTGATAATCGCACGAAGGGCAATCTGCCCGCGCCGAACGCAAACGGCGCGGCCAACACTGCCGATGCGCAAGCAATGATGAAATCGCCGGAACAGCAGAGTGCAGAGGCTGGCAAAGCAGACGACGCGGCTCAGGCTGCCGACAAGAAAGATTACCGTCAGGCCGTGCGCCGGTATTACGAAGAGAACGGGCTGAAGCCGCCGCAGCTTATCGTTGGAGAGTTGCAGGCTTCGCGCATCCTGCGTGCAGTTTACAGCGAGCGGCAGTTGCAGGAAGTGATGGTTGATTTCTGGACCAACCACTTCAACGTCTTCGCGGGCAAGGGCGCGGATAAATGGCTGCTCACCTCTTATGATCGTGACACGATTCGCCCGCACACGCTCGGCAAGTTTGAAGACCTCCTGCTCGCCACGGCGCAAAGCCCTGCGATGCTTTTCTACTTAGACAATTTTCAGAGCGTCAGCCCTAACGCACAGGTCGGCGGAGGCCGGTTTGGTCAGCGTCCGGTCAACCCGCGCCGCGCGATGATAATTCAGGAGATGATGCGCGAGCGCGGCATCAATGTGAATCCGAATCGTGTGCCTCGACAACAGCAGGGCGCGCAGAACCCGCAGCAGGCCAAATTGCCAAAGCAGATGAAGCGCGGCATCAATGAAAACTACGCGCGCGAGTTGATGGAGCTACACACGCTCGGCGTTGACGGCGGCTACACGCAAAAGGATGTGCAGGAAGTTGCGCGTTGCTTCACAGGCTGGACCATCTTCAACCCGCGCGGCGGCATGGCTCTCAACGGCGTGAATGAGAAGGCCGGAACGTTTTACTTCAATGCGCGCCTGCATGACGATGGAGAGAAGATTGTGCTGGGCCACAAGATTCCTGCGGGCGGCGGCGTCAACGACGGGCTGATGGTGCTTGACATACTCGCTCATCAACCTGCGACAGCGAAGCATCTGGCAACGAAATTGGCTCAACGCTTCGTCTCTGACAATCCGAGTCCTGCGCTCGTCGAAAGAGTTGCCGCCGTTTACATGCAGAGTGACGGCGACATACGCGAGACCTTGCGCGCCATCTTCAATTCGCCTGAATTTTATTCGGCTGAATCTTACCGCGCGAAGATCAAGCAGCCTTTCGAGTTGACTGTGAGCGCAATTCGCGCGCTTGGCGGCGAGACGAACGGCGGGCTTGGTTTGCAACAATGGATTAACAAGATGGGCCAGCCGCTCTACGGCTACCAGACGCCGAACGGCTACGCAGACGTGGCAGAGGCTTGGGTCAACACGGGAGCTTTGCTCGAAAGAATCAACTTCGGCCTCGCGCTCGCAAGCAATCGCATTCCCGGCACGCGCATTGATCTCGCGCGCTTCGTTGGCGACGCTGCTAATGGCGCAAGCGTTGATAAGACGCGCGTCTTTGATCGTTTCGCTGGCGTCATCTTGCAGGGAGACATCTCTGCAAAGGATAAAGAGATTCTGCTCAAGCATCTCAACGAGCAGGCTGCGACGACAACTGTGCCAACAGCCTCAACAGAGATGAGCAAAGCGGACGCTAATCAAGCCGACATGGACATGACAGCAGACGCGCGCCCCAACAGACGCTTTGCGCGCCGCGAACTCGCGCAAGCTAATCTCGCGCCATCCGGCAATCCAGAAGTGACCAAGATCGTCGGCCTCCTTCTAGGTTCGCCGGAGTTTCAGAGACAGTAGCTAGTGAATGGTAAATAGTAAATGGTAAATGGAAAAGGCGGTTCGTCTATTCACCATTTACTATTTACCATTTACCTGAGAGGAAATTATGAACAGAAGATTTTTCTTGAAGTCGAGTGGGATTGCGCTGGCGAGTGTTGGTGTGATGGCGAGCGCGCCGTCGTTTTTGCAGCGCACTGTGCTGGCGCAAGGTTTAAACGGCAGCCCGTATGGACGCCGCAAAACTCTGGTTGCGATTTTTCAGCGCGGCGCGGTTGACGGCCTCAATATGGTTGTGCCGCACGGCGAGCGAACCTATTACGACTTGCGCCCGACCATCGCCATTCCGAAACCGCAGAGCGGAAACGCTGAAGCGGCGATTGACCTCGACGGCCACTTCGGATTGCATCCCGCGCTCGCGCAGTTCAAACCTTTGTGGGACGCGAAACGCTTAGCGATTGTCGAAGCCGTCGGCTCGCCTGATAACACGCGCTCGCATTTTGACGCACAGGATTACATGGAGTCTGCCACGCCCGGCGTTAAATCAACTGCGGACGGCTGGCTCAATCGCTACTTGCAATCGAAGGCCGACCCGAAGGCTTCGCCGTTTCGCGCAGTCTCTCTGACGCAGAACATGCCGCGCAGCCTGCAAGGTCGCGCGGGCGCAGTGGCAATGTCTAATCTCTCAGACTTCACGATTCGCGCGGGCCAGAATTCGCAGAGCGTGCAGGGCGGCTTTGAAGCCATCTACGATCAGAGCGTCAAGGACGTGTTGCAGGGCACAGGCAAAGAGACTTTCGAGGCCGTCAACTTTTTGAAGAAGGTCAACCCGCAACAGTACAAGCCTGAGAACGGCGCGCAGTATCCGCGCTCGCCGCTTGGCAACAACCTGCTTCAAATCGCGCAGTTGATTAAAGCGGGCGTCGGTCTCGAAATCGCTTTCACAGACATCGGCGGCTGGGACACGCACGTCAACGAAGGCAACGCGCGCGGCCAACTCTCCTTGCGCCTGCTGGATTTCTCTTCGGCCATCAGCGCGTTCGTCACAGACCTCGGCCCGCAGCGCATGGACGACGTTCTCGTTCTCACGATGTCTGAGTTTGGACGCACGGCGCGCGAGAATGGCAATCGTGGCACGGATCACGGACACGCCAACGCGATGTTCGCCATCGGCAACAGCGTGCGCGGCGGCAAGGTTTACGGCGACTGGCCCGGCCTCAAGAGCGACCAACTCTACGAGGGCCGCGACCTCGCGCTGACGACAGACTTCCGCGATGTCTTCGGCGAGATGGTCCAGAGGCATTTGGGCAACTCAAACCTTCAAGCAGTCTTTCCGGGTTATGCTGCAAGCGCGCAGAAGTTTCGCGGCGTCCTCGGTTGATTAACGAAGCATTTGAAGCTAAAGATGGGCCGCTGTTGTTTACAAACAGTGGCCCCTTTCAATTGAGTGTGGTGGGAGAAAGATTCA
>JBAWGU010000402.1:0-10073 GCA_049593215.1 Pyrinomonadaceae bacterium | reverse complement strand
AACAGGATGGACAGGATAGACAGGATAAAGAAGAAACGATGAAGGAGAAATGATGAACGCGGAGGGGAAAGACGAAGAGATTGCTATTCATCATTCATCGTTTCGCGTTCATCATTCCTTTCATCCTGTCTATCCTGTTTGAATTCTTTTGTAGATTGAGCGGGCTGCGGACAAGCCCTGCCCCTACAAGTATAGCGTTAGCGAGTGTTGCTCGCGGCGGCAGCAGTTGTGCGTGCAGAGGCTTGGTTGGAATTTGAATTAGCGTTCTGCTCTTCTTCGAGAGACTCCGGCGCGTGCCAGTTGGCTTTTTGAAGAAGCGTGACGCCGTAGCGTATGGGCACGGCGAAATTCGATGCTGTGTTTTCTGTGAAGACTGCGAAATTCACTCCGATGACTTTACCTGACGGGCCGAAGAGCGGCGCACCCGATCCGCCTTCAGCCGTGCGCGCATCGTAAACAATGCGCCGCCCGCTCATGTCCGTGATGTTGCCTTGCGTGGTGAGCGGTTGGATGTGCTTGGTGTCTGCCAGATATGCGAGCAGAGAATCGAGCGAGCCGTAGCGCGTCTGTATGCCGCGAGCTTCCGATTCGTCGAGGAGCGCAAGCAGCCTGTCTGGTCCAGAAGGATAGCCCATCATCACAACGGCCTTGCCAACCGCCACCGAATCGGAATCCTTTTCAAGCGGCAGCACAGGGACGCCCGCAGGCATCTCGTTCGTGTCAACGGTGCAGATTGCCAGATCATCACGTTGCGCGGCCATCTTGAATTTGAGCGTGACGGGCTGCGAGTGGTCCGGGAAATAAGCAAGGAGTTTTTTCAGTCGGGGCTGGCCGCTGACGCTGCTGCTCAGGCTCTGCGCTCTTTCGTCTGCAAGCCACGGCTGCGCGACGTGGCGATTGGTCAGGACAAACCCGTCTCCGACATAAAAACCTGTGCCGACAAATTCATATTCTGCAATCGCGCCCTTGCCTTCAGGTGTGAGCGGCATCGGCTCGTTGCCGTTCTGAATGGGAGAGCCTGTTTCGCCGATCTGAGTTTCAGGATAACGAAGCGGGCGGCCTGTGCCCTGTTCGACGAAGATAAAAGAGCCGGAGATTAGACAAACGCCGCCGCCGAAATCGCTACGCAGCTTGACGGCGAGAGAGAGCGTGTTTCGAATGTTCTGGTTTGACTCATCAACATCATCAAGCTTTTTTTGCGTGTTATCCAGTTTCTGTGTGATCTGTATGAGTTGAGCGCGCTGCTCGTCAATGGTGCGGCGGCTCTGCTTAAACTCTTTGACGATAGCCAGCCCGAAATAGAAGATGACGCCGATGAGTGCGAGGGCGAGAACGAGCGTGACGATTTTTGTGCTGGTGTTGATTTCTCTGACAAGCTCGCGCGTAAACTCGCGCAGGAAAACTTTGGCATCGTCGCGCCGCGCAGTTGCTGCCGATTCGATTGCCGCGTGCTCGATGAAAGGAGCAACGCGCGTCTCCTGCCTTAAGCCGGAGGCGATAGCCGGAACCGCGCCAATCGGAAAAAACTGGAGCGCAAGCTTGTTTGGCCCGATCAAAATTTCGTCGCCGTCTTCAATGCTGCTGTTGGATTCAACGGGCACGCCGTTGTGCTTGATGCCCAGCGTGTGATTGAAATTAGTGACGAGATATTTGCCGTTGGTGCGCGCGAGTTCGAGGACCAGAGCAGCATCGCTTGGGGACGTTTGGAGGTCTGAAGAACGTAGGCGGAGGTCGCAGTCTTCGCCCGCGCCAATACGAATATGATCGCTGGTCAACACTTCCGTGTGCCGATCTTCGCCGACAGCAATGTGAATGACCAGACCCTTAACCATAAAGCTAACTTAAAACACCGACGCTGGCCGAAAGAGTGGAAGTCGCCGCGTCCGACCGTTCACGCGCTTTCCTCCAACGCGCGGACAATCGCCTTCTGCGCTCATATTACAATAACTGTCTGTAAGCGAGCAAAGAAGATAAGAAGAAAGACAAAATTAACAGGGATGGACAGGATAAAGAAGAAACGATGAAGGAGGAATGATGAACGAGGAATGAAAGACGAAAAGACTGCTCGTTCATCATTCATCATTTCGCGTTCATCATTTCTTTCACCCTGTCTATCCTGTCCATCCCGGTTTGAATTGCTTTTCTTATGCGGAAGTGGCGGCTTCTTGCTTTGGCTTCCATCGAAGGATGGGTTTGCGAGCGGCGGCGGCTTCGTCTAGGCGGCCAATGCGCGTTGAGTGCGGAGCGTTGATGACAGTATCGGGGTCTTCGACCGCCTCACGCGCAATCGAGCGCATCGCTTCGATGAATTGGTCCAACTCCTGCCTGCCGACGGATTCCGTTGGCTCAATCAGCATTGCGCCCTGCACGATGAGTGGAAAGTAGATGGTCATCGGGTGGAAGCCGTAATCAATCAGACGCTTGGCAATGTCTAAAGTATGAACGCCTTTGCGCGATTGACGCTTGTCCGTGAAAACAACTTCGTGCATCGGCTGAGCTTCAAACGGCTTGTCGTAATCTGCGGCCAAGCCTTGAGCGATGTAGCGCGCGTTGAGCACGGCTGCTTCCGTCGCTTCGCGCAAGCCTTCGTAGCCGTGAGTCAGGATGTAGGAGAGCGCGCGAAGGTGCATCCCGAAGTTTCCGAAAAAAGCTTTGACGCGCCCGATGGATTGCGGGCGCTCAAAGTCCAGACGAAAACGCTCGCCGTCTTTGATGATGCGCGGCACGGGCAAGTAAGGCTCAAGCTCTTTTGTGCAGCAGCAAGGCCCGGAGCCGGGGCCGCCTCCGCCGTGCGGCGTCGAGAAAGTCTTGTGCAGATTCAAGTGAATCACGTCAACGCCCATGTCGCCGGGACGCGCCACGCCGACCAGCGCGTTCATGTTCGCGCCGTCCATATAAACCAGCCCGCCTGCCTCATGCACGATGCTGCAAATCTCCTGAATATTTTTTTCAAAGAGGCCGAGCGTGTTTGGGTTCGTGAGCATCAAGCCCACCACGTCGCCGTGCGCGCAGAGTTCGCGCAGGTGGTCCAAATCTGTAAAACCTTCAGCGGTTGAGCGAATCGTTTTAACTGTGAAGCCTGAGAGATGCGCGGAGGCTGGATTGGTCCCGTGCGCGGAATCCGGTATCAGCATGGTGCGGCGTTTCGAGCCAGCCTCTTCGCCGTCGCGCGCGTCAAGAAACGCGCGGATAATCATAATGCCTGTCATCTCGCCATGCGCACCCGCAGCAGGTTGCAGAGAGATGCCTGCCAGCCCTGTGATTTCCGAGAGGTGCTGTTGCAACTCATAGATAACTTCGAGCGCGCCCTGCGCGTCTTCTTCGGAAGCGAGCGGATGAAGGTTAGCAAAGCCAGCGATGCGCGCAACCTTTTCGTTCAGGCGCGAGTTGTACTTCATCGTGCAGGAGCCGAGCGGATAGAGGCCCAGATCAATCGAATAATTCCACGTTGAGATACGCGTGAAGTGGCGCACCACGTCAACTTCGCTCACTTCCGGCACGCCTTCAAGATCGTCTTCGCGCTGAAGCGACTTCGGAATAATCTCTTCCATCGGCGTCTCGTCAACGTCGAGGGGCGAGAGCAGGTAGCCGACGCGCCCTTCCTGCGAACGCTCGAAGATGAGAGCTTCGTTGGGCGAGATGTGCGGTGTGACTTTGGTGATGTTTGTCGAACTCATTTGAATGTAGATGGTTCACGCAAAGGCGCGAAGAAAAGAAGAACTAAAGAGGCACTCAACATCTTCTGTCTTTCTCTCCTTTGCGTCTTTGCGTGAACCATTTAGTCTCATTGTTATCAATTTTAGTTTATGCCGCGACGTTGCCAAGCCCGTCAACGAGCGCATCAATCTCGGCGCGTGAATTAGTTTCCGTCACGCAGACGAGAAGATCATTTGCCCGATCAGGATAATAGCGCGAGAGAGCAAGTCCGCCTGTGATGTTTTTCTCTGCGGCAAGTTGCTTGAGAAGCTCTTCGGCAGCAACGGGCGCGCGGACGACGAACTCGTTGAAGCGCGGGGCAGAGTAGGGAAGCGAGAAGCCTTCCAATTCAGAGATACGCCGCGCGGCGTAAGCAGCTTTCTGAGCGCACTGGTGTGCGACCTCTTGAAGACCGCGCCTGCCCATCGTCTCTAAATAGACAGTTGCGGCGAGCGCAATCAAGCCTTCGTTGGTGCAGATGTTTGAGGTGGCCTTCTCGCGGCGTATGTGCTGCTCGCGCGTGGCGAGCGTGAGCACGAAACCGCGACGGCCCTCTTTGTCATAAGCTTCGCCGACGAGTCGGCCCGGAATCTGTCGCGCATACTTGTCGCGCGTGGCAAAGAGTCCGACATACGGGCCGCCGAACGAGAGCGGCACGCCGAACGATTGTCCTTCTGCAACCACAATATCCGCGCCGCATGAACCGGCAGAGCGCAGCAGTCCCATAGAGATTGATTCCGTGATAGCGACAATCAACAACGCGCCGACAGCGTGAGCCTTATCAGCTAACGCGGCAACGTCTTCGATGCAGCCGAAAAAGTTTGGTGATTGAATGACGAGCGCAGCCGTCTTGTCATCAAGCGCAGACAACCCTTCCGCATCAATCTGTCCGGTTTGTTGGTTCGTCTCAATCTGTTGAAGCTCTATGCCCGCGTGCTGGACGTAAGTGCCAACGACTTCCAGATACTCTGGATGAACTGCGGAAGAAGAGAGAACTTTCGAGCGGCGTGTGACGCGCTCGGCCATCAACGCCGCTTCAGCGAGCGCAGTCGAGCCGTCATACATGGAGGCGTTCGCCACGTCCATTCCTGTGAGCTGGCACACAAGCGTTTGAAATTCAAAGATGGCTTGCAACGTGCCCTGCGAAATTTCAGGTTGATAAGGCGTATAGGCTGTGAAGAATTCTGAACGCTGAATCAGGTGGTCAACGATGGTCGGTGAATAATGCGAGTATGCTCCTGCGCCCAGAAAGCTTGGTCGGCGCGCGGCTGCGTTGTGTGCGGCCATCGCTTCAAAGTGCGCGAGCAACTCCATCTCTGAAACTGCTGCGGGAACTTTGACGTGCTCCTTTAATTGGAGCTGTGCCGGAATCGAATTGAAAAGCTCGCGGGCTGAGTTGAGGCCGACCTGCCGGAGCATCTCTGCGCGCTCAGCCGGAGAGTTTGGAATGTAGCGCAACTTTTATTCAGTCTCCGCTTTCGTAAAATCTTCGTACTCGGCTGCTGAGAGCAGGCTGTCAACTTCACCGGGGTCTTTCATGCGAGCGCGAACCATCCAACCCTCGCCGTAAGGATCGTTGTTTACTTTCTCAGGCTCGTCCTGCAAAGATTCGTTGACTTCCAGAACTTCGCCCGAAATAGGAGTGAAGATTTCTGAAACGGCTTTGACGGATTCGACGGAGCCGAAACTTTCGTTCGCGCTGAAACTCTCGCCCGCCTTCGGCAATTCAACATACACCACATCGCCCAGAGTGGTCTGCGCATAGTCCGTGATGCCGATGGTCGCCGTGTCGCCCTCGACGCGAACCCACTCGTGATCCTTACTGTAGTGTAAATCCTCTGGAATGTTAGCCATGAATCTCTCCTCAGTTTTCAGCTTTCGGTTTTCAGTTTTCAGAAACGAGTTGTTGGGCTTTTTCTGAAAACTGAAAACTGAAAACTGATCACTTCTTCTCTCTCTTATAAAACGGTGTTGGAACAATCTGTGCGCTGACGAGTCGGCCACGCACGTCTATCTGAATCTCCTGGCCTGCGTTTGCAAATTCGGCGGGCACGTAGGCCATCCCGATGTTCTTCTTTAAGAAGGGCGCGGGGCTGCCGGATGTGACGCGCCCCTTACGCTCTCCGTTGATTAAAACTTCCTGAGCGTCGCGCGCAATGCCGCGATCCGTCATCTCGAATCCGACGAGCTTGGTTTTGACTCCCTCTTCCTTCTGCTTCGCAAGCCGCTCGCGCCCGATGAAGTCGCCTTTGTTCAATTTACAAATCCAGCCTAAGTTAGCTTCGAGCAAGGTGGTTGTCTCGTCAATCTCATGCCCGTAGAGAGCCATCGCGGATTCGAGGCGCAGCGTGTTGCGCGCGGCGAGGCCGCATGGAAGAACCCCGTCCGGCTCGCCTGCTCGGCCTGCTTCGAGAATTTTGGTCCACAACTGTTCCGCTTTGTCCGATGCAGCATAAACTTCAAAACCATCCTCGCCGGTGTAACCTGTGCGCGAGACGATTGCAGGAACGCCGTCAACCGTGCCTTCACGAAAATGGTAGTACTTAATCTCTTCGAGCGGAACATTCGTCAAAGGCTGCAAGATTGAGAGAGCGTCCGGGCCTTGCAGAGCAATTTGACAGTAGTCCGCGCTCACGTTCTTCATCTCGACAGCTTCGCTTTCGTGATGAGCATTAATCCAGTCCCAATCTTTCTCTGTGGTCGAAGCGTTGACGACGAGCATCAGGTGGTCCGGCGCGAAACGGTAAACGAGCAGGTCGTCAATGACTGTGCCTTCGGGCGTGGTGAAGGCGGAATACTGCGCCTGTCCGTCAACGAGTTTGGAAGCGTCGTTTGAGCAGATGCGGTTGACGAAGGCGATTGCTTCGGGGCCGCGCACGTCAATCTCGCCCATGTGCGAGACATCGAAGAGGCCCGCGTGCTTTCGCGTGCGAAGATGTTCTTCGACAGTTCCTGCGGGGTATTGCACGGGCATGTCCCAGCCGCCGAAATCAACCATGCGCCCGCCCATCGCGCGATGCGCCCCGTTGAGCGGCGTCTGTTTGAGAGCAAGTGTCGTCACGCGCGTTTCTCTCCTACTCGTCATCAGGCAAGATAAAACAGTTGATTCTGAAAAAGTGATTGAAGCGGCAAACTAGCACGCTCGGTGCAGGGCGTCAAGCGAGTTGCGGCGCGGGATACAAAGGCTGTGTTGGAACGATGAGAAATTTATGAAAGGATTAGAATTTTCGCTCGCGCACGTCAACCCTTTGCACAACGAAAACAACGCGCATCGTCTCAGGGCGGCGATCATAAGAGGCGGGCACGAAGGCTGCATCCTGTCGAAGGGCGGTCTGAAAATCGTCAAGCATTCGACGGTCACGCGGCGGATGCACAACGTCTGCGAGCGATGCGCTCCCATCGCTGAACACGTCTGCGACAACAACCATGTCGTCAGCTTCGGAATCCGAGTGCATGTTTGAGCGCGTCAGCGCAGCCAGCGCGCCGCGCGGGTTGAGGCTTGGCGACTCTTTCTTCGCGTCAGCCTCGCGTCCCGCCGCATAGTCCAGAGGCGACACGGGCTTAGTCAAATCGAAACCTTTGTCCCTGCCATCCTGAACGTAGAGAATCTGGTAAGAGATCGTGTCTGAATGACGCGCGGCCAACTCCCAATCGCGCATCGTGGTGAGCGAGAGACGGAGCGCGCTGAACATGACGAAGAAGAGAACGACGGACGCGAACGTGCCGACGGTGTAAGGCATGAGACGAAACTCAAGCCATTGCATGACACGTTCGCGCAAGGGAAGCGGCGACTGCTTCTGCTTTCGCGCGGCTGCTTCGATGGAGATTTGGCTGCTGATAGAGTCTGCGAGGTCAGCAGGCGCGAGGGGGCGCGCGAGCATTGAGAGGCTGCGCGCAACCAAACGCAACTCTGCTGCTTGAGCGCGGCAAACGGGACATTGCAGTAGATGCTCGTCAAAAGAGAGACGAGCATCTGCCGTCAACATCCCATCAAGGTATTGCGAAAACGCCTGTTGTGATTCCTCGCACGTCATAGAAAATCGGGGGTCAGGGGTTAGGGGCTGGGGATTAGCAAAGCCAACTGGCCGAATCCTAATCCCTGACCTCTGACATCTAAAAGTGAATGGCTGGCCGACCCCGGCTGCTCCCTTGATACTGCTAAGGAAGCAACTCCGGCCCGTGCTTGCGGCTCAATCCGTTTAAGCCTTTTGCGCCCTTTGAAGCGATGAGCATTACGGTTGTTGCTGGCCGTTTTTCAAAATCGCTCTCGCAGGCTCAAGAAGCATAAACAGCTTGCGCCCAAGCCCCTCAGACCGTCTTCGTCACTTCGACCCTCTTGGCACCGAGTTTTTTGTGAAGCCGGGGTGGGTCAACCATTCACTTTGAGAAAGAGCTTAAAGCTGATAGCTGATAGCTGACAGCTTTCTTACCATGTTCCTTCCAATTTCTTTCGCAGTTCCAGTCGGCCTCTTGAGATTCTGGACTTCACTGTGCCGACGCTGATCTCAAGTGTCGCCGCAACTTCTTCGTAGCTCATGCCTTCAACATCCCTGAGGATGACGGCCTCACGATAGGGACGGCCCAGAGAGCGCAGGGCCGAGCGCAATGCCGTCTCGCGCTCGCGCGCTAAGGTCTCCTGCTCAGGATTGAGGCTGCTCGCGTCTTGCAGCCTTGCGCCGAGCGTCTGTTCGCTCAGCCCATCCTGCGCGTCAAGTGAGACGGTTGAATCTCTGCGCCTTCGACGCCACCAGCGCCAGCGATTGCGCGCCTGATTGAGGGCGATGCGATAGAGCCATGTCTTCAAATCCGCGTCGCCGCGAAAGCGCTCAATGCTCTGGAAGGCGCGCAAGAATGTTTCCTGCGTCAGGTCGCGCGCCTCTTCCGCGTCTTCCGTCAAACGATAGAGCAGAGCGTAAACATCGCCCGTGCGTTCGTTGACCATGCGATTGAAGGCTGCCGCTTCGCCTGCTCTTAATCTTTCAAGGAACTGCTCTTCCGGCGTCGCACGCGCCTCTTCGGGGGCTGCCGCAGCAACCTGCTCCAAGTCCACATGCCCGCGGAGGGCGATTGGCTCTCCGAAGCTCACTCGATTCCCCCGGCGGCGGGAAGCTTAGAAGAAGATCGCGTCGCGCGCTTCCCGGGCAGTTGACCTTTTAGACAACGATATTGCATCTTTTGTTCCCGAAAAAAAAATCTGCCTTCTCAAATCTCTATGAAAGGTTGCAGGCACGCGTCTCCGTGCAAAAAATCAAACGAAACGTCGGGCTTCAAACAGTTTAGATGCTGAAGCGCGCGGGAAAGTAAATCCTGAATTGCAACGGTGAATAGGGAAGAGGCCCGAAAGCCTTTCGCCGTGAGCCTAGCACGCGCCCGAAAAGCCGTCAAACAACATCTCCGGTGCTTGCTTGACAACCTCTCTTGCGCCCCTTTAGAGTTCTCTTTTCGCTTCATACACACAAAAGTGAACGCTCTTCACTATGTGTTCTTGCAAGAGGTAAACGGTGGCAAAATATAAGAAGAAACGTGCGCGCGAGCTGAAACACGACAAGTTCCGCGACACCACAATGGGCATCTTTGACCGCCTCGGCGATATGCTCGCAGGCAAAGGTCGCATCATCCTTTACATTATCGGCGGGGTCGTCCTTGCCGCGCTCCTCGCGGGCCTCTGGTCCTGGCGCAGCGCGAAGAAGGCTGACGAGGCCAGACGAGCGCTCGGGCGCGGAATCGAGATTGCTTCAACGCCAATCATTCCCAACCTCGTTCCCGGCTCTACTATGGCGAGCTATCCGGACGAGAACACTCGCGCGCAAAGAGCCGTCGAAGAGTTTCAGAAAGTTGCAGACAAATACGGCGACCCTTATCGCTCAAACGCGCGTTACCTGATGGCAACTAATCTGCTCAAGCTTGACCGCACTAAAGCTCTGGCCGAGTTGGATTCGCTCAGCAAGAGCGGCGAGCAAGACATCGCCACGCTCTCAAAATTCGCGCTGGCGCAGGCGAAAGAGGAGGACGGCAAGCTGGACGAAGCCGCGAGTCTCTACAAAGAGCTTGCCAGTCAGGGCAGCACAATCATCACGCCCGAAACGGCCAACCTGCGCCTTGCTTCCGTGTACGAAAAGCAGGGTAAGAAGAAAGAGGCCGCAGACCTGCTCTACCCGATTGTAGAAAATGCGCGCAAGGCTAAGGATGCGGATGGCAAACCCGCCCCGCAATCTGAAGCCTCGCGCAACGCTGCGGAGAAACTTGAAAAGCTCGACCCTGATCGCTTCGCAAAGCTTCCACCCGAACCTTCCATGGGCAATCTCGGAATATAAGTAGCTGATATTACGCAGGCGTAAGATTGAGAGCGCCGGAGGCGCGATATATCAGTAGCCCAC
>JBAWGU010000401.1:0-13993 GCA_049593215.1 Pyrinomonadaceae bacterium | reverse complement strand
GTATAGTGCCAGGTAAAACTGCCAAAAAAATTAAAGACCATCTCAAGAAGCAGTTCCCGAAAACGGCCACAGTTCATTACATGCAAAGACTTGCTTACTTCTCATTGTACGGTGGAGGAATAGATGTCCCATTCTCCTTCAAATATGATGCTAACTCCGCGCTTTTGAAGTTAGAAAAAGCTGAGATTTTTCCTCCCGATGGGATAAAAATCTACGGCGAGCCGACGAAGCCGTTCGTACTCGGCTCATTCCCGAGATCGGCTATTTGCATATTCAATAGCCAGGAGAAATATCTCCGGCTGAAACCGGTGACTTCTGTGATCTTAGACGAGGAGCTGACGCGGATTGAGGTGGAGTATCGTGTCGAGCAGCACAAACAAGATGACACTTTCGCAAGAACATCACAGGGATTCCTGCACTGGGTCGGCACAAAGCTAAAGGAAAGGAATATCAATCTGCTGCACGTAGCTAATAAATCAACCCGTTTCGAATATGCTATCAAAGCGGGGGAGATTTCCTTTGTAGCAGATGTTCCCGAGCAAAGTTACACGGCGGTGAAAGAGTCCTTGGAAGCCTTCAATCATAATAAACCTGAGAAACTCAGAGCTGTCAGCGTGCGCAACGTCAGTGTTCATGAATATCCCCAGCGGAGGCTGTTTGTATCTTTTCACTTTGGGCACCCACGACAGGATGAGATTATAGGAATCATCAAAAGCGTTGCACTGGAAAGGGGCTTTGAAGATTCAATTGTAGAAACATACGTAGCTCCGGCGACACAAACGATTCTAGAGAAAATCGGTGGATGCCAGGCTTTTTTACAGATGCTACTTTTTAAGGGTAGCGATAATCCCGACACCATGCGCTTTTCCTGGCTGGATTTTGAGTATGGTGTAGCCTCAGGAAAGGGCCTGCCAACGGTTCGCTTGGTAGATGTTGTGAGAGTTGACTATGATTGGTGGCAGAACCGAATCACCACCAACCCGGATCAGAGAGTCAGGGAATTCCGCTCCGATACCAGTGTGGAGGAACTCCAATCAATAATCCGCAAAGCTATCGGAGAACTTGCGCAAGAACTCCTTAGAAGACAACAGGAGACAGGATAAGTCATCCAAAAGGGTCAGGCGAGCAGAGTAAACCTGCGTTGCGGCACACGGCATCATAAGTAGGTTAATAGTGATCCGTCTCCCGCTTACGCACATTTTAACGGAGAGATTGATAATCGCGACGATAACTTCTAGAATCCTGCATGTGATATATTCACTCATCAGGGGACGCCGTCAGGTTTGGGGCAGCCTCCTTGCATGGGCAATCGTTTAGCCCTCCTCACGACTAAGCCCAGCACCAAGTATGTTAGCTGGGATGCATCACATGAAGAGCTTCACTGTTTAGATTATCTCGGTTTGTGGAAGCGCTGAACATGAGTTACAAAAAGCAGCGACTGGGAACAAAGCTACTTCGTGCCGCCCGAACCGGAGGAAGATACCGTGACATTCATGTCTTTCTTGGAGGGACTGGAGCGGTTGGGGGGACAGCGCTATTACAGATGCTCTCGATGTACGAAGAGATCATGAGTATCAAAACTCCTCATGCGGATGAAGTGCCCGTACTTGTCACAACCGGTAGGAATGCGGAAGACTTGCACGCATTCACACGGAGATTGTTTCGGTTTGTCGAATCGCGCTACGGAGCGGCGAAACGTCCCCGTCATGTAGCTTCCGGCTACCTTACTCATAGTGGGATTTTCGTAGCCCTAGAGAGATTCCAACTCACAGCCCTTCCTAGCCTCAACGGTATCGGAAAGATTCCTTCAAACGAACGGCCCAGGTTTGCGCGTAAAGCCATCTCGCAATTTGGCGGATCGCTTGACCCTTTTGATACTTTAATGCAGTCCGTTTCCTCGACACGTCCGATGAGCACCTTCCTCAGGTCCTATCAGTCGAAACATTTCAAAGACACAAATCATCCGCCTCGCTTCCGCTCTGTGATTATCGGCATACCGATTCCCAGTCTGGTTGCCTATCACCTAGATCATATAGAAGTCGCAGCTAGATACATTGATGATATAACTGAGGATAAAATCGAGGAACTCCGAGTAGCTTTTCGTCGTGCCTTCCGCGACGACCTCAACGAGATAAAGACATCGCTGGCGGAAATTGTCTTAGTCGCACATACGACTGCCGTCGGCGGGATGTATGACGAAGACCTCAGTAACGGAACTCCGGTCAGGACCATTCGTCTCGGGTTTGCCCATAGCGCTCAAGATAATAGACTCATCACCAAACAGCATGAGGCCGAAGAGTTTGCCAAAGAATATGCAGAGATTGGAATTAAGATGCTGGTGACGGCGGCAGCAGTGGGCATTGACGAAGTTCGTATTCGTTCTAAGATTCCGCTCCATTTCCAAATTGCACAGAAGCTCCACGAGACCCCTGACGAATTATTTCCGGGTGCCAAAGCGTCTTTGCCGAAGGATGCCAAAGCAAGCATAGAGGCAGGCCACCCGGTACCGCTCAAACATATCATCAGGGTGTACAAACCCTTAACGATCCCGCTTGATTCCCCGTCGAAAAGTCCTGTGAAGTTCACAAGGGGAGAGCCGCTCTGCCCTTCATATTCAATTCGCAGCGGAGAGAACGGCTTCTTGAGCGTTGCCAATGCCGACGCTCTCTACAGGGTGATGCGTGTCGCCTCAGCCAGCGAACTCGGGCATGTGCTGGCAACGGTTGGACTCTTTGGCGATGATCCAGTATGCCCATGGTTCAAAGATAATGTCTGTTATTACACGGAGACTGACAATTCACGCCAAGTCTTCGATCTACTGAATCAACCGCCCCTCCTGCAAACACAGATGAGCGGGCTTGAGCCTTTAGCCCTACAGGAGCTTGGCTCAGCCAAGCATCAAGGTGAATTGCACATCTTGTCTTTACTTATCCTGTTGCACAGACTGCGGACATTGGATACCGATGCCATAGACCCTTATGTGGACCCTGACTACTTTGATGCCTCTCGCTTCTTTATTGAACATTCGCGGACTCTGAAGTTTGAGGACTTGGAGAACTGGCATATAGATACGCTGTCCAGGGAGATGCAGATACTAGCTTCAGCAGAGACATCGCAAGACCTCTTCGAGCTGATACCCAATCGCCATCATGGAGGACTCTTCCCGCTTAAAGATAAGGCTTTATCTCAAGTCCTCGAACGTGTGCTTCGAGGCGTATGGATGATTCCCTCACTTGGCTCACCCCTAATTTTTGAGCGTGACGGGACGACCTTCATCCGCACGGGATACTATGCAGCACCTCTTGATCTGCTTGTGACAGAACAAGATTCCATTTCGGCATGGCTGCAAAGGAGTTACGAAGAGTATTTGAAGACCGGCGGCGATGTGAGCAAAAATCTTTGCAAGTTTGAAGAGTTTCGTGACTATCATATCTGCATCAGTGGTTTTGTAGATTTGCGCCCTCTTGCAACCCTCTGCACGGCTAAGCAGCCCGACAGCAGTCTCAAAGGAAACCTTAAACGCCTTCTATGTGAAGAGGAACTCCGTGCCGAACTACTGAGGGTAGAGCCTTACAGCTTTTTCACCACATCCGGCCTTGTCGCCTTGATGTTTCGGCTGCGGGGGCTTCACAACCATCTGCTTGAGGCAATGGCAGAGTTGGGTACACTTCATGAATTCAGGTGGCAGATACCTCGTGATTCTAATGGACATATCCTATTAGTCCCGGGTGCGGTCGAAGCTTTTAGAATGGTTGCCGAAGGATTAGAGAAAAGCACTGGCACTGAACGGCTGGATGGTATATGGGGCTATGAGCGTCGCCCCGTACCTGAGCGCTGGAATAATATTCCCGGGATCAATCCAGAGTAGCACAGACTTGCGGTCTGTGTTTCTGGCGCTGTCACAGACTTTAGTCTGTGCTACTTTGGTCACATTCATTTGCCTTCCGCTATAATCGCCGCTGGACTCTACTTTCCCAAGACAAGAACTTGAAAGCTTGCGCCCATGCCACCCGACAGAATCATCTCGCGCGTGCCTGTGCGCAAGAGCATTGTCTCAGCCTCGTTTTCGGCGTCTGCTGTCAGGCGTTCGAGTTCTTCAAGCAGACCGGAGTTTAATAAGAACTGATCCTGTCGCTCGAAGCGCAAAGTTTTAAAGCCGAGTCTCTCCCCGGCTCTTTTTATCTGAGTCCAATCAATAGTGGTCGTGATGTCTTGTTGTCCGGGACGAGAGAGGATGTCGTTTGCGAATTGATGTTGGGAGAAAGCGCGCAGGGTTCCCTCTCGGCGATGTGGTGCGTGATAAAGCTCTTTCGCCTCTGCTCCGTAATCAACGGTGATGATGTAGCCGCGTTTGAATATGAGAGCAATGCTTTTGAGCCAGCCTGCGGCTGCGAGATTCACTTCTGCAATCTGTCCGTCTTCAAGTTTGATGTGAGAATTTTTGAAATACTCTTCAAGATGTGATGTGGTTGGGTTCAATTCAATCCAGATGAAATCTTCTCTTTCATCAAGTCCAACACACAACTCGAAAAGCTTGCCGTCGCGCATGATAACGCGATGAACGGGAAACGAGTCGAGTAGTTCGTTTGAGAAGACTATGCCAGCGTCGAAGGGTGTCTTGATTTCGCTAATGGCCCGGAACTCTACGCGGTCATGAAAACTTTCAAGTCTCTCTTTTGCGCGCGAACGTGCATCTGCGCTTGCTTCATCAATCCGGTAGCGTGTAGCGGCGTAGACTCGAGGATAATAACGGCGCAAGGATTCGAGAACGCCTTGAGCGAAGTGGCCTGCGCCTGCACCCGCTTCGATGATTGTGAAGGAATCGGGCGAGCCTAAAGTTTCAAAGAGAGCGGCGAAGTAGCGCGCGAAGGTGGCGGCAAAGAGCGGGCTGCGCTCAGGGCTGGTGCGATAATCTCCGGCGCGTCCCCAGCGTGCGAGGTCTGCGCGGTTGTAGTATCCCTCGCGCTCATCGTAGAGCGCCGCCGACATCCAATCATGAAAGGTGATGAAGCCTTCGCGGCGTATCTTCGCGCGCAGGCGTTCGGCAAGCGATGCAACACCTGCGTCGTTGCTCGCCGCGCTACCTTTCGTCTCTTCGTCTTCAACTAACAAGGCTTGAGCATCAAGTCTGGAATTTATTGTGAGGGTGGCTCGATCTTTTTCTCGTCGAGCAGGCGCGTGGTGTTCTCTGTGACGCTTGACGGCGGCGCGACAAGCTCGGCAGTGTTTTTGCGCCCGCGCCAATCAGTGACAGGCGCGCTCTGCTGCGGCGGCAGGAAGGAAGGACGGCGCGCGCCCGTTATCTCTGCGGGCGGAACGTAAGACGGCGCAGGGGCTAAGGCGGCGGCGCGCGGCGCGTCTGTCTCGAAAAGCGCGGCGTAAAGAATTCGCAGGAGGCCGCCGATGAAACAGATGAACGCGGAGAGCGGAATGAAAAATTGAGGAGCAATACGGAGTTGCACCGTGATGATAGAGATCACAGGCACAACGAGCAGCGTACAGAGCATCAGCATCACGCCCTGCCGGATACCTTTCTGTCTTGGCGCAAGCTCATTCTTGCCAGCTTCCGCATAGCGAACAGGGAGGACTCCACCGTGCGCCATCACTTCCGCCACACCGTCTAAAGCAAAGCCGCAACGTGAACAGAAACGCACAGGCCCTGTCGCCTGCTGCTGACCGCATTGTGGACAAAACATTTTGGGAGAGACTCCTTTAGTCAATTGTCCGTAGTCCATAGTCCGTTGTTCGTTGTTTGTGTTTACCAGATTGACGACTAAAGATAAAGCATTCAAGGTTCACGAACACTCAAAACAACTGACTACGGACAACTGACAACGAACAGTTTTTATCACTGCGGCAGTCGCTCGTCGCTGAAGAAACGAAAGGTTGCGTAGGCGCGGCCCTGATGATGTGCGGCTCGCGCGAGCGTTTCCGTCAGCAGTGCGCAGAGCGTCTGCGTTTCGCCCGAAGGCACGACAATCTCTTTGGCTAAAACGCTATCGTTCGTGAAAAGTTCAAACGCTCTTTGCCGCGTGGCCTCTACTTCTCCTAAATATTCTGCGACGCGCGACGCGCTGTTGAGAGTTTCGGGCAGCGTCCACTCGAATGGATCATCCCACAGATTTGTAGTGATGCCGCCGAAAGTCTGTTCGACAGAGGCCGCGCTGCGCAAGAGATGCTCGCCGCAGGAATAGATGGGAAAGGCTCCGGCTGATTCGCGCGGCTTACGGTAAAGCTGCTCCGCAGGAATATTTGTGACGAGTGCGATTGAGTTTTGATGTAGACGCGCAAACTGTTTGTCCAGACTTTGAACAAGAGTTTTCTGGACAAAAGATTGCGCGTCTCTCAAACTCAACGTCCTTTGTAGCGACGATCAGACTCCATCAAAACCGTTCCGTAAGTTCTGCCGCCGTAGCTGAAACCCGTGGTGATGCGCCCCGCCGTTCCGACTCTGGAGCCGCGCGCAGGCACGCCACGGCGCGTGACAACCCACATCTTGCCCGTGCCGTCGTCAATCTCATAGACGCCGTTGCCGAGCGCGCCGTAGCTGTCCGTGACAACTCCGACGATGCCGACATCTTTGTTCCTGTACCTGCCCGGGTCTGCGTTAATCTGCGAGATAGTTGTCTTGCTCGGGCACGCCGTTAAGAGCAGCGCGGAGGCGAAGACGATTGTTAAGAGACTTGCTTTACGAGCTAACTGCATGGCATCTCCTTATACATTTCAGATGGAATGATGGGAGAGCTATGTGTGATGCTGACCTACTTAGCTGAGTTGTCATAAGACCATTGCTACGCTTCCAATAAAAAGGGGCGAACATTCCGATGATCACCCCTTTATGAGATTAATTATTCCCGGGAAGCTTATATTGTAGTCGTTTCCAATGCATCGCTTTTTTTCGAATACTCAAGGATTTGATTTATCACATCCGGATTCTCAATATCTTTAATATCAATCAGCCGGATTTCACTTAGAGCAACAGGGATTTTAGAAGACACTTCTGGATGTGTAGTCACGGCGACAATAGGTTTTCCTAGTCCCCATGCAGCTCCCAACTCATGTAATACCCAATCTGATTCTACAGAAGCGGGCGATACGAGAACTACGAAAAGATCACAGGATGTCAATTCGCTCTTGAGTTTTGATTCCCAATTTTCTCCTGCACTAAGAGAGTCATTTGTAAAAATTCGGAGATTAGGCTGGTGCGCTAAAAGCTTACGCAATAAAGTAGCGCAGGCTTTGTCTACCGAAGCATAGCTTAAGAAAATTCGGCGCATCTCTTTTCTAGCCTTAGCCATAATTATTTCTTCGATCCCTTCGCGCGCTCACAAAGCTGCGCAAAATAGTCTTCAAAGTTATTAAGGTCAATAGCCTTATACGAAGCGATTATATCCGGCATCTCCTGTGGTGTCACTTGGTTGATGATTGCAACGATCAATTTCTCACGGCCCCATGCTGCACCTATCTCGACCAATACCCAGGGTCGTTGTATTGAGTTAGGAGTAAGCAGAACTAAAAACTCGCTACAGCTACCTATGTTCTTCCGAATAGAATCGGGTATTGATTGTCCTCCTTCTATATCTTTTTCATCAAGGAAAACTTTTATACCATGCCTGCGGCCTTTGGTTTCGAGTATCTTGGCGATTTGATTCGCAATCCAACGATCTTTCGCAGAATGGCTAATAAAAACCAGATAGCTTTTTTTAGGTGAGGATTTTTTCGCCATAATTATTCTGCCAACTATCTAAGCTTACTTTCCGAACCAGCCAATCGGCTTGCCTGAAAGATCAACCCACACGCTCTTGACCTGCGTGTAAAGCTCAAGCGCGTGTCTGCCCATCTCGCGCCCGTAGCCCGATTGCTTGTAACCGCCGAACGGCATCGCCGCATTAAACATATTGAAGGTGTTAATCCAGATCACGCCCGCCTTAATCTCTTTGGCGAAGCGATGAGCGCGCACGATGTCGCGCGTCCAGATTCCCGCCGAGAGGCCGTAGATAGTTTCATTCGCCTGACGAATCAAATCCTCTTCGTCTTTGAAAGTGATGACGGAAGTTACGGGACCAAATATTTCTTCCTGAGCGACGCGCATCTCGTTTTTCACTTCACTGAAGATTGTCGGCTGAAAGAAAAATCCTTTCTGAAAATCGCCTTCGAGCGCCGGACACTCGCCGCCCGTCAAGACCGTCGCGCCTTCACCGCGCGCGATGTCAACATAACCTTTAATGCGGTTGAGCTGCTCTTCGGAAACTTGCGGCCCCATGTGCGTCCCCTTGTCCATCGGGTCGCCGACCTTGACGCGCTGCGCTTTCTCTTTAAACTTTTCCAGAAATTCGTCTTTAACTTTTTCATCAAGGAAGAGACGCGAGCCTGCGCAACAGACTTGCCCCTGATTAAAGAAGATGCCCATCATCGCGCCGTTCACAGCCTGTTCAAGGTCTGCGTCTGCGAAGACTATGTTCGGAGCTTTGCCGCCAAGCTCAAGAGAAACTTTCGTCAGATTCTCGGCAGCAGTTTTCGCAATCAGTTTCCCGATTTCCGTTGAGCCTGTGAAAGCAATCTTGTCAATGCCGGGATGCGAAGCGAGCGCCGCGCCCGCTGTCTCGCCGTAGCCGGGCACGACATTGACCACGCCATCTGGGAAGCCTGCTTCCTGAATTAATTTCGCAAGCTCAAGCGAAGTGGTAGGAGTCTGCTCCGCTGGCTTGAGCACAACTGTGTTTCCGGCGGCGAGCGCGGGCGCAAGTTTCCACGCGGCCATCAGCAAGGGAAAGTTCCACGGAATAATTTGCCCGCACACGCCAAGCGGCTCGCGCAAGGTGTAATTAAAGAACTGGCCGGGCACAGGAATCGTCTCGCCTTCAATCTTCGTGGCCGCGCCTGCAAAGTATTCAAAATTCTCCACGACCTGCGGCAGATCAACGTAGAGCGATTCGCGTATGGGCTTGCCGTTGTCCGCTGTCTCAAGCTCTGCCAATTCTTTCGTGTGCTCTTCAATCAGTTGCGACAGCTTATAGAGCAGACGCCCGCGATCACGCGCGCTCATCTTCGACCACTTGCCCTCGTAGGCGCGGCGCGCAGCCTCTACGGCCTTGTCAATATCCGCCTTGTCCGCTTCCGCGACCTCTGCGAGCGCTGCGCCCGTCGCAGGGTTCGGCGTCGTAAAAGTTTTGCCCGATTCGGCATCAACGAATTTTCCGTCAATGAAGAGTTGATACTTGCGTGTTTCACTTCCTGCGACTTGCACGGATGACATTAGTTATGACTCCTTTAGAAGAAATATTTGTAGGGGCAGGGACAAGTCCTCTGCCCGTCTTTACTCAAACGATAAATTAACAGGATGGACAGGATGAGCAGGATAAAGAAGAAACGATGAATGAGGAACGCGGCAGTGATGAAGAGCAAGCTTTTCGTCTTTCTTTCCTTGCTCATCATTCCTACTTCATCGTTCTTTTTTATCCTGTCTATCCTGTCCATCCTGTTTGAATTCCTTTTGTAAATTGAGCGGGCAGGGACAAGCCCTGCCCCTACCGTTGCCTAGAATCCTGTTGTGCCTTCTAGTAATTGCCGTAACACGAACGGAAGGATGCCGCCGTGCTGGTAGTAGTCAATCTCAATCGGCGTATCAATGCGGAGCGTGACGGGCACTTCTTCCGTCTCGCCGCTCTCGCGGTGAATGACCAGGGTGACATCCTGGCGTGGCTTCACGTCGCCGCTCTCTAATCCAAGCAGGTCGAAAGTCTCCGTGCCGTCAAGATTGAGCGACTCGGCGTTTGTGTCTTCCTTGAATTGGCAGGGCAGCACGCCCATGCCGACAAGATTGCTGCGGTGAATGCGCTCGAAGCTTTGCGCGATGACGGCGCGGACACCAAGCAGGCGCGTTCCCTTCGCAGCCCAATCGCGCGAGCTGCCTGTGCCGTACTCCTGTCCGGCAATGACGACGAGCGGGAGGCCCGCCGCCTGATATTTAATCGAAGCGTCGTAGATGCTCACACGGTCGCCGTGCGGTTGATGGACTGTGACGCCGCCCTCTGTGCCCGGGACCATCAAGTTCTTGATGCGGACGTTGGCAAAAGTTCCGCGCACCATCACCTGATGATTGCCGCGCCGCGAGCCGTAAGAGTTGAAATCTTCAATCGCCACGCCGCGCTCCTGCAAGTAGAGTCCTGCGGGCGATGTGGGTTTGATTGCTCCGGCGGGGCTGATGTGATCCGTCGTCACGGAATCGCCGAAGATTGCGAGCGGGCGCGCGCCCTTAATGTCGCAAAATTTTTCAACTGCGCTGCTGAACTTTTCAAAGTATGGCGGCTCCTGAATGTAGGTTGATTGCGAGTCCCATTCATAGACGTTGCCTGCCGTTGTCGGAATCTCGTTCCACATCGGGTTCTGCTCGGCAAAATCGCCGTAGAGCCTGCGATAAGTTTCAGGATCGAAGGCCGCGCTGATTAAGCCGTTAATCTCTTCCAGCTTCGGCCAGATGTCACGCAGGTAAACGTCGCCGTCTTTGCCTTTGCCAAGCGGCTCGCTTGAAAGATCAATGTCAACGCGTCCGGCAAGAGCGAAAGCGACGACGAGCGGCGGACTCATCAGGAAATTTGCCTTGATGCTCTGATGCACGCGCGCCTCAAAATTTCTGTTGCCAGAGAGAACGCTGGCCGCAACCAGATCATGCTCGTTCAAGACCTGTTCGATGCAGGGGTCAAGTGGACCAGAGTTGCCGATGCAGGTCGTGCAACCGTAGCCGACAAGGTTGAAGCCGAGTTGGTTCAAGTAAGGTTGCAGACCTGTCTTTTCAAGATACTCTGTCACGACGCGAGAGCCGGGCGCGAGCGAAGATTTGACGGAAGGCTTGACCTTGAGGCCGCGCTCGACAGCTTTTTTCGCAAGCAGACCGGCGGCGAGCATGACGCTCGGGTTTGATGTGTTGGTGCATGAAGTGATTGCCGCAATCAACACGTCGCCGTGACCTAGATCAACCATCGCCTGCGGAAACTCTTCCGGCAACATCTCCTCAACGCGGTCAGGCGTCGGGCGGTTGTTCATCATTTCCGTTTCGCTCAATGTGCTGGTGTTCTTGAAACTCTGATTGCCTGTTCCTTGCGGCACAGTCTCAGGATGCTGCAAGCCGCCGCCCTGAAGCACCGGCAACTCCCTGCTGTCCTTTCCATCACAGGTCCCAATCTCTGTGCGAAATGTTAAATCAATTTCGCCTTCCGACTTTCCGTAGCCGCCCTCTTTGACAGGCTTTTGTAGCAGCTCATTGAATTGATTTTTGAGATTTGATAGCTCAATGCGATCCTGCGGGCGTTTTGGTCCTGCGACGCTTGGCACAATCTCCGCGAGGTCAAGCTCAAGAAGAGTGCTGTACTCACATTCGCCCTGCTGCGGCATCCCGAACATGCCCTGCGCCGTGTAGTAACTCCGCACCGTCTCGACCTGTTCATCAGTCCTGCCCGTTGCAGCCATGTACTTGCAGGTCTCTTCGTCCACAGGGAAGAAGCCCATCGTCGCGCCGTACTCAGGCGACATGTTGGCGATGGTCGCGCGGTCTGTGACATGCAGAGAGGCCGCGCCTGCGCCGTGAAACTCTACGAACTTGCCGACGACTTTCGCTTTGCGCAGCATCTCTGTGACACGCAGGACCAAATCAGTTGCGGTCACGCCTTCGCGCAAGCTTCCCGTCAAGTGAACTCCGACAACATCCGGCGTGAGGAAATAGACTGGCTGGCCCAACATGCCTGCTTCGGCTTCGATGCCGCCGACACCCCAGCCGACAATGCCGAGTCCGTTAATCATCGTCGTGTGCGAGTCTGTGCCGACGAGCGAGTCTGGATAATAGATGCCGTTGCGCTCCCAGACGCTCTTGGCAAGATACTCAAGATTGACCTGATGGCAGATGCCGATTCCGGGAGGCACAACCTGAAATCCGTCGAACGCCTGCGTTCCCCACTTCAGGAACTGGTAGCGCGAGTTGTTGCGCTTAAATTCCATCTCCATGTTCTTTGTGAAGGCATCCGGCGTGCTTGAGAAATCAACCTGCACGGAGTGGTCAATGACCAGATCAACGGGAACGAGCGGCTCAATGAGTTGCGTGTTCTTTCCAAGACGCGCGACCGCCGAGCGCATCGCTGCCAGATCAACGAGAAGCGGCACGCCTGTGAAATCCTGCAAGAGCACGCGCGCCACGACGAACGGAATTTCTTCCGTGCGTTCCGCGCTCGCCTTCCAGTTGGCAAGCTCGCGCACGTCTTCCTCCGTGATTTTTGTGCCGTCAAAGTTGCGCAGGACGGATTCCAGAACGATGCGAATGCTGACGGGCAGCTTCGAGATTGGGCCAACGCCTTCCGCTTCGAGTTGCGGCAAAGAATAGAACTGGCCCTGACGACCCTTCGCGGGATTGAAGCTTTGGAGCGAATTGAAGAGATTATGCGGCATAAGATTTCAGGCAGTCAGACAAACTCAACGGCGTAAGCTCAACGGATGAGCATTGCGCTGTGAAAGTTAGTGAAAATAGAGTTGAATTGTGCAAACTCAAGTGTAGATTCTCGCGCCGTGATACGTCAAGCGAGCAAGTTTCAAAGCCGTTCGACAGTTTTCATTCGACACGCATGATTGCCGATTTCGCGCACCGTTGTTATAGTGAAAGTTATCAGTAATCAGTAATCGGTAATCAGCTAAAGACAAAGGCCGTGTGCCTTAGAAAGTATTCGTCTTTACTTTCACCCTTTAGCTGCAAAGCATAGGAAGTAGCTGAGGGCTGATGACTGAATACTGACTGCTGATTGCTATCCGAAGGAGACAAGGAAGATGTCGAAGAAGAGGCCGGAAGATTTTGAATACCTGAGCAACAATCCAGACTACGTTCCAGACCCTGAGATTGAAGAGTTCATGGAAGAAGAGATTTCGCGCGCGCCAAAAGACCCCGACCTCCTCGCCCAACGGCTCAGAAACAACACAGCCGCCTCGCCCTCGGACGCTGGCGGCGACCCCGACGCCACATGGGAAGGTGTCAACGATAGCGGCACGGAAACCGCCTCCGGCGACAACCCGACGCCGGACCAATCCGACGTAGAAGAGAACGCGCACGCCGCCGGCGTCAACTTTGAAGACAACGAAGAACTTGACTTCCTTGACAAGATCGAACGCCGCGACCGCGACCGCTTCGAACTCGACGAACGCTCCAAGTCGGATGACGATACGATTTAAGGCAAGTGATGAGTAATGAGTGATGAGTTAAAAGACAAATTGCTTTTACTCATCACTCATCACTCATTACTCATCACCGCTTTTCAATCGTGACGCTCTTGATGATGATTTTCTCTGCGGGATGTTCGCCGCCTCCTGTTGGTAGAGGGGCTGTGCTGATGACTTGGGCGTTGTTGAGACCTTCGATGACGCGGCCAAAGACGGTGTACTGCTTGTCGAATGCGGGCTGGCGTTTAAGCGTAATGAAGAATTGACAGTTGGCAGTGTCATTAGCTTGGGCCTCGGACAAATCCTCGTCTGCTGCTCTTCTGGCCGCTCCGACAATTCCTTTGTCATACGGAATATCGCTGAACTCCGCCGGAACGTTCGGGTAAGGCGAATCGCCCCCGCCGTCGTTTGACGGGTCGTCGTCTTTAGAGTTCGGGTCGCCGCCTTGAATGATGCCGATGTTCGGATTGATGCGGTGAAAAGTTGTGCCGTTGTAGAAGCCTTCTCTGGCGAGTTGCTTGAAACGCTTGACCATCTCCGGCGCAATGTTCGGATAAAGCTCTATGACAATCTTGCCGTAAGGGTCAACGTCGAGCACAGCCACTTCAGCGTCAGGCTCAGGCTTCACGCCTCTTTTGATGCTGGCCGTTGCGCCGACTTCCGTTTCCGTTCCCGCATCAAAATCTTTCGTCGCCTTCTTCTCGCTGCTGCAAGACGCGAGCAAGCACGCCGCGCATAACAACAAGATAAACGATAATCTCCGCACGCTACTGTTTCTTTCCTTCGCACCCCTTACACG
>JBAWGU010000400.1:0-1545 GCA_049593215.1 Pyrinomonadaceae bacterium | reverse complement strand
CTGAAAACTGAAAACCGAAAACTGTAAACTGAAAACTGTTTACTGACATTCGTAAAAGCTCAAACACGAGTCGCCCTGTTTAAGAATGCGCCAGCGACGAATCTGGCCGAGGGCATCTTTCAATTCGTTTTTGTGGTGATGCTCGACGACGAGGAGGCCGTCTTCATTAAGCGCCGCTCCTGTGCTGAAAGCTCTGAGCACGGGCAGGTAATCTGTGGCGTAGGGCGGATCAAAGAAAGCTATGTCCCATTTTTCGTTTTCGCGCGCGGCGGCGCGGCGCAGGAATTCAGAGGCTTCGCTTAAGACAACTTCGGTCTGGTCCTCCGGCACGCCGCACAGGTCAAGGTTCGATTCGATGAGGCCGCACATCTTGCGCGAGCGGTCAACGAAAGTTGCGTGAGATGCGCCGCGCGAAAGAGCTTCGATGCCGACTGCGCCGGAGCCTGCGCAGAGATCAAGGAAGCGCGTAACTTCGATTCGCGGCGCGAGGATGTTGAAGAGAGTTTCGCGTAAACGGTCTGAGGTGGGACGCACCTGCATGGAGGGCGGGCTGCGCAAGATTCTTCCGCGATACTGCCCGGCGATGACCCTCATGTGTGTGCCCTTGAAGAGATGTAATATGAAGAATTGAAAAACTCAACGCCTGCGCTCGTAAAAACTCAAACACGAATCGCCGAGACGAATGGAGCGCCAGCGTCTTATCCTGCCCATCTCATCTCTCAAAATATTTTCGCAGTGGTGCTCGACCACCAGCACGCCGCCTCTGCGCTTCAGTATCTTGCCAGCTTCAAAAAGAGTGAGCACGGGCGAGTAGTCCATCGAATACGGAGGATCGAAAAAGGTTATGTCCCAGACTTCTTCAGCACGCACGGCGGCGCGGCGCAGGAAATTTTGGGCATCATCAACGAAGACACGCGCAGCATCTTCAGGCGCGGTGCATAGCTCAAGATTCTCTTTGATGAAATGGCACATCTTTGCCGAGCGGTCAACGAAAGTTGCGTGGGATGCGCCGCGCGAAAGGGCTTCGATGCCGACTGCGCCGGAGCCTGCGCAGAGGTCAAGGAAACGCGCGCCTTCAATGCGCGATGAGAGAATCTCGAACAGGGCTTCACGCGTGCGCCGCGCTGTGGGCCGCACCTTCGGAGACGTGGAGCTTTTTAGATGCAGCCGCTTGAATTGTCCATCCAGTATCTGCATAGAGAAATCTACACTCTTGATTTTAGAAAGTCAGGCAATGGGTTCACGCAAAGGCGCAAAGACGCTAAGACGAACATCAAAGCTTTGAGAGCTTCATCTTCTTGCGTGTTTTTCTTCGCGCCTTTGCGCCTTTGCGTGAACCGTCCATCCTCATCTCACATTCAAGATTTTCTTCATCCGACCACTGCCAGCCCGAATCTTACGTCTGCGCGCACGCGTTCGATGAGACGGGATGTTTCGCGCGTCATGCGACGGTCGTTGAGATAATATTCCGCTTCGCGGCGCGCGTCTTCCAGAATCTGCACGTCGAGCACAAGGTTGCCGATGCGAAACGTGGGCAAGCCGGAT
>JBAWGU010000399.1:0-2425 GCA_049593215.1 Pyrinomonadaceae bacterium | reverse complement strand
CAACGGACAACTGACTACGGACCACGGACAACTCTCTACGGACAGTTTTCTTAAAGCAACTCGCGGCCTCTTTCGCGCGTCCGAAATAACGCGTGTGTATTCGTCAGGCTTGCAAAATCTTTGCAGAGTCGCGCATACTCGCCGAACTTCCGTGCGTGTGTAGGGACGCGTTTTGATTTTGCATGATGAGCTATTCTTTTCTTCCAAAAATCCAACTCAGAAAATCCGTTTCACTGGTCTTCGCCCTGCTCCTGCTCTGTCTCTGCGCTGCGCTCACGTGCGCGCAGGGTCAGGAAGACGGCGAGAAAATCACTGTCAATACCTCTCTGGTCCAGCTCAATGTGGGCGTCGTTGACCGTCAGGGCCGTCCGATCACTAATCTTTCCGGCAGCGATTTTGTTGTTTACGAAAATGATAAGCAGCAATCAATCGTTGATTTCAAGCCGACCACTGCGCCTTTCAGTCTGGTGCTCTTGCTGGACATGTCCGGCTCGACCGTCAACTTTCGCCAGAATCTCAAGCAGGCTGCGTTGCGCTTTCTTGACGCGCTCTCGCCGGAAGACCGCGTCTCCGTGGTCATCTTTAACGAGAAGGTGAAAGCGCTCACAGGCTTCACGACAGACCGCCGGAAAGCTGCTTACGCGATCCTTGAATTGGCTGATACGCTGCGCGGCGAGACACAGCTTTACAAGGCGCTTAATTTCTCGCTCGAACATCTGGCTAAAGAAGGCGCGAGGCGCAAAGCGGTCATCGTCTTAACCGATGGCCTTGATACGGAGATGCGCAATCAGGATCGCGCGGCGGTGGCAAGGGCGCAAACTAACGAAGAAGCTATTGCGTCCATCAAGCCGGACGCGAGCGCGCCGCTCAACGCTGTGCTCAACGTAGCCGACCGTCAGGGTGTGACAATCTATCCGCTTGCGCTGCCGTCTGGCGACATTAATCACTTGCCGCTACCGGACCCGCAGTTAATCGGGATGTATGCGTCAGCGCGCTCACGTATGCAGATACTCGCAGACCGCACGGGCGGGCACATCAGCGAAATCCAACGCCTAGACAATCTCGCGCGCCTCTACGCCGAAATCGCGGCAGAGCTGCGCACGCTCTACAGCATCGCCTATCAACCCGCAGGCTCACAGCGCGACGGACGCTGGCGCACCATCCGCATCGAAGTCGCCCGCCCCGAACTGATTGCGCGCACACGCCCCGGCTACTTCGCTCGCTGAGAAATCAACGAAAAATAGCTGCTCCTGAGAGGCGCATAACGAAGGGAATTTCGCGCAACCTGCCCGCTTGACACTCACGCGCTCCCTTCGTATATTCATTCTTCAACTTTTCAAGCACGCACCCGTAGCTCAGTTGGATAGAGTACTTGACTACGAATCAAGGGGTCGGAAGTTCGAGTCTTCCCGGGTGCACCATTTATTTCAAATAGTTACGGGCAGCCAACTAGCTGCCCGTTTCTGCTTTGTGTGCCTATAGTGTGCCAAACCTTCGTTAGATAGTTAAAAACTCTGACCAATAGAGGGAAGGATCACCTACAAGACGGGTGTAATATATAATTCCACAAAAGAACCTTTTTGTAGAATACCGCCCTACTCTATCGGTGACTACAAGGAATTGCTGAAGGTTCTAAGTCAATTATAATTTTTCGCCTTCAATTTTGTTTCTTATACACTTCTCCAGTACAGCCCTAATTCTGTGTACTCGCACTCTCAATGCATTGCTGCGAAGGTCGTATTTTTGGGCAAGTTTTTTTCTAACACTAAGCTTGGTTTTTCGTTCACGACTATAATATTCAGTGATTAGCTCTCGATCCTGCACACGTAGTTTCTTAAGACATTCTTCCAGTGCCTTAAGTTCGCGCTCAACAATGTCTTCCTCAATTAACTTGTCTTCTAGTGGCATATATGTTGGCTCAGGCTCAAGGCCTCTTAACGGAAGTTGAAGACGCTTTCTTCTATCTGTCTCCAACATTAGATTATTCGCCACAGCATAGAAATACTGCATCGCATTTCCAACATATTTGGGGGCTACTGTTGATATTTTTCTAGTAACTCGGTTTATGGTTTCGTCAGCTAAATCTTCAGCATCAGAATACCCCCTCCAAGTAAAAATCTTTATCAAGCTATGTCGAATCTTCTCATATTGGCGCGCAGCCTCTTCGCGATCCTGATGGAGCCATGAGAGTAACTGTTCGAAATCCTTTTCAGTAATTGATAAGTTTTTCACTGTCACAAGGCAGACTTTTGCTCCAACCGGCAACCTTAGATTTCTATCGCCACGCTGCCGAATAGTTGGAGAGGTTCATAAAAATACCGTGATAGGGGCGTTATTTCTAACAGCCCCTATCACGGTAACTAAATCAGCCGGTACAACGCTTCTTATCAATCAGCACGCGTAGACGGTGTGCTGACTGTAACAA
>JBAWGU010000398.1:0-2160 GCA_049593215.1 Pyrinomonadaceae bacterium | reverse complement strand
CGCCAAAAGCTTCTTCTATCATTTTTACGAGTTCAGAGGTTTCTAAAAGGCTTTTCTCTTTTAGAGCCTCAACTATTTCTTGATTCGAGAGTGCCATGATTACTTTCTATCCTCCTCAAAAGGGTTCCATTGTGCTGTGTTGTCAGTTATTCGCAGCAGGAGAACCCACGGGACGCTCTTTAGCTTGCTGCATCGCAAACTGGGAAAAGCGTCCGAGCCGTAAGAGACGATTCTGACAAATCATCCCGCTCGTTTTCCGCGTCCGGCTGACTTTCAAAAGAAATCTCAACTTAGAGATTTCAGATTTCAAATACGTGCAGGCACCGATTTGCCTGCGAAACTTTTATGCGGCCTCTTCGCTGCCGCCCTTCTGGTCGCTAACCTGCCTGACGACAACTGCGAGGTTGCGCGGGACGGCTGAAATCACCGTCGCAAGGCGCTGCGCCTGGCAGTTAATCAGGAACATAATCTTCGAGATCAACTCTTCCTTCGGCGGCAGGCTCGCAATCGCTTCGACATCACGAAGCGCAACCACTTTGCCTTCCACGATACCGACCTTGAAACTAAAGATGTCAGGGTTGGCTTTCGTAAACTTCGAGATGGCTTTCGAGAGCGTCACGGGATCGCCTTCGCTCAAGGCAATCGCGGTCACGCCTTTGAAATGCTCTGCCGCCTGCTCAAAGGGCGTGCCTTCAGATGCCTTGCGCGCCAGAGTGTTTTTGACGACCTCGTATGTGACGCCCGCATCGCGCAGTTGATTGCGAAGCTCCTGATCTTTCGGCACGGTCAGTTTGTTAAAGCCGACGAGCATTGCCGCCTTCGCCTTCCGAAACTGCTCTGTGAGGGCGTTCAAATCTTTTTGCTTTTGTTCTCTTGTCTTCATAACTTTTTCTCTTCGCTCCTCACTTATTTGGCGTAAGCCGTCTCGTCCAGCAACACGCCCGGACTCATCGTCGCCGCCAGATTAACTTTCTTCACATACTTGCCCTTGGCAGTCGAAGGCTTCGACTTCACCACCGCATCAAGAAGCACCTGCGCGTTCTCACGAATCCGCTGCGCATCAAAAGAGACTTTGCCGACGGGAGCGTGAATCACGCCTGTCTTGTCAACGCGATACTCAATCTTGCCAGCCTTCGTCTCGGTCACAGCCGTCTTCACATCAAACGTCACAGTGCCCGTTTTCGGATTCGGCATCAGGCCGCGTGGTCCAAGAACTTTTCCGAGTGCGCCAACCAAGCGCATCATGTCCGGCGTTGCGATAACAGCATCAAAGTCTAGCCATCCGCCCTTGATCTTATTGACCATATCTTCGCCGCCGACGAAATCCGCGCCAGCCTCTTCGGCTTCCTTAATCTTCTCGCCCTGCGCGATGACCAGAACCGTCTTCGATTTTCCGAGACCGTGCGGCAGCACAACAGTTCCGCGCACGAGCTGATCCGCCTTGCGCGGGTCAACGCCGAGCCACATCGTCAACTCGACCGTCTCATCAAACTTGGCAAAAGCAATCTCTTTAACCTTCGCCACGCCTTCATCCAGATTATACTTGCGGCCCTCTTCTATCTTTTCCAGAGCCGCGCGGAATTTCTTCCCGTGCTTTGCCATTTCTTATCCTCCGAGGTGCAAACGGGGTAAAGCTTGAAAGCCTTAATCCCCTCCCTCTCATGTTCATTTCAGATTTGAAATCTCAAATCTGAACTTCTATTCAATCGTTAAGCCCATTTGACGGGCCGTGCCTTCGATGGTCTTGATCGCGCTTTCCAGATTCGTCGTGTTCAGGTCAGGCATCTTCGTGCGCGCGATTTCTTCAATCTTCGAGCGCGAGATGGTGCCGACCTTTTCACGATTCGGCTTGCCGGACCCCTTAGGCACGCCCGAAGCCTTCTTCAAAAGATCAGCCGCAGGCGGCGTCTTCGTCTCAAAGGTAAACGAGCGGTCGGCGTAAACCGTGATGACCACCGGAATCTTCATATCAGGGTCCATCTGCGCGGTCTTCGCATTGAAAGCCTTGCAGAACTCCATGATGTTGACACCGTGCTGGCCCAAAGCAGGGCCAATCGGCGGCGCAGGATTAGCCTTGCCCGCCGGAACTTGCAACTTGATATAACCTGTAATCTTCTTTGCCATAATTTCAGTTTTCAGTTTTGAGTTTTCAGTTTTCAG
>JBAWGU010000397.1:0-9965 GCA_049593215.1 Pyrinomonadaceae bacterium | reverse complement strand
AGTAATCGAATCCATCTTGATCGGGTTCACGATTAAGGAAATCAACATACTGCTGTCGCACAAAGAAGCTCGCATCGTCGAGAGGATTGGCTCTCGCAGATTCCGCATTCGCAGTAAAGACAGCATCCGTCTTATCCGCAAGGAGCGAGAAGGAGCGTGACTGAGGAGTAAACGAATAGTTAGCGCGCGAGGGCGCAACACTGTAGAGGCTGTCCGTCTGAACGTCCGTGAATCTATAGTAACCCATGCCGTCCGTTACGGTCTTAGCAGATTTCCCTCCGCTCAGCGTCATCGTCACTCCCGCGAGAGGCGTGCCGTCCGTCGCCGTCACCTGACCGCTAATCACAGCCGGAGCAGCAGTCGGCACAATCGCCATATTGAAATAGGCTACTTGCGGATCGTGATCGGAAATGCGCTCGGGCCGATTCGGGTCGTTGCGTAAAACGTCCGGGAAATCTGCGTCCACGCGCGGGTAAACGAAGCGGCTAAATCGGTTCAGCATGTTTTGATTGACCAGCGTATGGTCAATGGCCTGCGCATTTCCCCCAAAAGTGTATGAATATTTCTGGTCGGCAGGAAGCAGGTCAATCAAATCCGTCAGGTCCGGATTATTCAGATCGGGGCTTGACTCAACCACTTGGCTAGATGGTGCAGGCGTTCCCTTGATCGTACCGATCACATCATTGTAGCCGTCATTGAACTGAAACGCGTTGTAATCGCCGACGGAGACGATGTTCTGATCGTAGGGAAGAACTTGCCGTGCGCCGCCGTTTTGCATCTCGTTTATCAGCGTCGCCAGCGATTCAGCCTCTTTTTGTCGCTTGACGCGAGTGTGTGCGCCAGCAGTAGTCGTCAGAGTAACGCTGCCCAATGAGCGCAGGTGATTGACAACGACGCTGAAGAAAAGGGTTGACCCGTTCGGTTGAGTGATGCTCGCGCGCAGCACTAGCGGCGGGCGGTCATTGAGTATGTCAGCAGGTCCCCCGGTGGGATTATTGAAAGTTTCCGTCTTGTTGTACTGCGTTACGCTAAAGGTGCTGACGCGCGAAGATTTGACGAGGAAGCCAACATCAATTCCACCAATATCATTACCTTCCGAGAGAGAAGCCGTATAGTTCGGATTCGGGCGACTTGCTGCAACTTCATCAGCGTTGATTTTGGTTGCCAAGTCCTGCAAAGTCGTCAGGTTCTCTACCTCTTCGACGCCAAGGACATCCGGCAGATTCAAGACGTTGCGAATGGCAAGCGAAGCCTTGTTCTTGCGATTAGCGTAGGCCGTCGCTGTCAGTGCCACATCGGAGACTGACGGATCGTCTGTCGTGTCGAAGAATCTCTCAAGATTAAAACTGGCGATAGTCAGTTCCCTGTTCGTCGGCGTCGGCGCAGGGACGGCGGCGCTCATCCCGCCCGTAACTGTTGGAACTGTAGCTGGCGGCGGGTCAGGGTCAATCGTGTATGTGCGGAAGCCGTAGTCGAGCGGGCCTGTGATGCCGGTGACTACCGCGCCTGTTGCGACTTGAAGATCAGTTGCGCCTGTCAGACCGAGACTATTGACGCGCAGGCGTTCCGGGTTGGCATCAAAGACTTGTATGCTCGCAGGAGCCGAACCGGAAGGCCAGGGCGTCGGCGTCGGGTAAGGAACCTCCAGGCCGGGTTCACGGAAGGGACGCGCCACGCCTGTAATGACTCCGTAGAAATCTCCGAAGCTGGACGAAGTAGCATTGGCCTCATCAATGTTTCCACCTGTCGGTGCGCCAACCGTGAGCGAGTCAACATGCACACGCATCCCTTCGTACTTCTCAAGATTATTTACGTCGTTCACCAGAGTGTCCGCCGCGGTGATCGTGATGGCTGCGGGCAAAGCATTGCCGGTTGAATTGGACGACACTGATGGAGAGACAGCGATTTCCGTCTGCGGCGGGCTGGCCGGGTCAGTAGATGGAATGAATTCCTGCACAGTGCCTGTGACGGTCACGTCGCTGCCGACGGCAGCAGCAGCAGGAGGAGCAGATGAAGTGAAAACGAAGACGCCTTCCGAAGTGTTCGGGTTAGCATCGGCAAAGGCATCCGGCGTTTGCAGGAAGAACCCGTTGCTCTTGCGTCCGGTGACGATGCCCGAAGTGGTGACGACTGAGTTGACTAAGGGCGAAGTATTGCCAGAGCCTTGAATATCGTGAACAGCAACAGGAGGCGTCTGAACTGTCAGAGAAATGGACGTGCTGCCCGTGCGAGCCTGCGCGTCCGCAATAGAGATGGGCAGAGTTTTGACGCCTCCGGTTGTAGCCATTGCGACAGTCGCCAGAAACGAAAAGATATTATCGCCAGCAGTCACATCGCCGTTCGTGGCGTTATCAAAGAAGGTCTGTGTGGCCGAACCGCCGATGCTGGTCAGATCGCCCGTGACAGTGATGCCGGTGCTGGCAGGATTCGTGCCGGGCGTGACGGTGACGGTTAAGAGAGTCGTGTTGCCGGTCATCACCGGATTAGGATTGGCTGCGCCAACTCCGGTCGGAGATGTCGAACCGCCGCCGCCGCAGGGCGCGAGCGTCGAAGCCGTATTATGTGGAACAGGAACGCCCGGTGACGCAGCGAAATCCGATGCGTTATTGTCCGTCTCCGTGCAGCCGTTGCTGCCTCTCACGACAGAGGTCGTGTTGCTCGGAGCGGGCGTCGGGCCGGACCCTTCAAAACAATTTGCCGTCGTGCCGTAGCCGACAAAATCTACGATGCTGGCTCCGGTGGGACACGCGCCGCTGAGTGCTGTTGTAGTGTTGACCAACGCCACCTTGCCAGCCCCTGCTGCCATAGCGATTGTTGCCGTCGCATCGGGTGTCGGCAATGGAGTCGTGCCGCCTGCGCCCACCGCCTCCTGTATCAAATAGTATTGGCCCGGAGCGAGCGAGACGTTAGTCAGATTGGTGACTTGCCATGTTGTGCCGGTAGCCGCACCGTATTGGACAGACCAGCCGTTGAGACTGACGGTCGTGTTGCCGCGATTGAACAACTCTATAAAGTCGTTTGTTAAAGTAGAGCCTGCATTACCGCCGCCGCCGTAAACCTGACTGATGACGATGGTCGAAGAGACGGCCTCGGAAGAGGGGATAAAGCGTAAGAACGGCTGTTCATACGCAGCCGCGACTAAACAGGCAATCGCAGCAAGGGCGATTAAAGAGCGTCGAAGACGTGATGAGTTATTTAAACGATGAGATGATGCAAACACGGCAGTAACCTTTCGATAATTAGAATAGAGCCAGCAGCTCTTTCTTTCAGTAACCCTTTAGCGGATAAGTCTCAGGGAAACTTGAGACCATAGCGTTGATGAGCAATGTCCCGCAACAGAATTCACACTTCAACCAGCATTTGAACTTTTTGTGCTGATAAATCTTTTTCCTGTTTGGAAAATGCGGGAGATTCCAAACTTACGGCATGATTTGAAGCGTCATCATATACCGTAAGCCGCTTGGATGACAACATTCGGAAAAGGCTTTACCTGCTTACGGAAAGATGGACAGGTGAAGATTTTCCGAAAGACGCTTTCGCGCTATCTTCACCTGTCCAACTATAAGTTAAAGCTCAATTGCAAGAGACGAAACAGCAGCGACAGTTTAGTCGCCGCACTCTCTGTTAGTATGAGCGATGAAAGAGCTGAACCTCTTTTGATACTCTGCGCTCGTGATGAATGAACAGACCATGCCTTTGTAGTTATCCGGCTCGCGGTTGTTCAAAACATTGAGCCAGAAGTTAAAGCCTGCCGCATCAGGATCGCGTCGCAAGTAGCTGAAGTATTCCGTCAAGACAAAAGCGGAGTTGAACTCCTGCCGTTTGAACGAAGCGTTCTCAATCACATCAGAGAGAACCTGCGCTCTCGTCTTGCCGTTTGCCATCGCGTTGATTTGCGCTTCTCTCTCGGAGAAGTTTCCTGTCACACCCGCGTTGTCATAGAGCCTGTTGACAAAGGCGCTGGCCGCCATCCCTTCCGGGTAGGCTTCTCTGAACTGAGCGCGCCCGACCCACGAGTCGGCAAACGCCTGTTTGCTCTGCTCAGGATTTACGCCGCCTGCCAGAGAGTCGCGGTCAGGCATAAACTCTGCGAACGCAGGCTTGCGCGCAAAGGATGCGCTGTAGAGGCGATAGAGGTAGTAGCCTGAATCCTGAAACTCTCTTTCCATGAAGAAAGCTGCGGAGACTTCCGCGCGCCTTGCGCTCAAGCATCCCTCATCTCCTGAGCATTGATCCAGTTGCGTGCTCCAGTAGTTCAATCCTCCCTGGTCAGGCTCGCGGCTCATGAAGTCCAGATACTGCTGCCTGATGAAAAACTCCGTCGTGTCCAGAGGGTTAGCTACTGCTTGCGTCGCGTTCGCTTCAAATGCCGCCTCCGTGTGGCTGCCTAGCTGCGAGAAAGAGCGCGCAGAGGGGCTGAAGGCGTAGTTGACGAGTCTCGGAGTTACCGTGTAGAAGCCTGTCGTTTCGACATCGCTGAAACGATAAGCTCCTGAGCTATCAGTGACGGTGTGCGCAGACATTGTGCCATCGAGACTAACCGTCACGCCTCCAACCGGCGTGCCATCACCTGTCAGGATGCGCCCTGTGATTGTTCCGTCCGCCGCAGTCGGAGTGCCGACAGCCGTAGCTGTATTTCGCGGCGTCGGGGCGACTCCCTGAAAGTCTGTAGAATTATTGTCAGTGTCGGTATTGCCGCCGCCGTTTCTAACATCGGCAGTAGTAGTTGATGGTGCAGGGGCATTTGCAGTCTCGTTGCAATTAGCAGTTGCGCCGTAGCCCACGAAATCTAATATCGCAGGCGAGCCTGTTCCGCCCTGCGCCGGACAGGCTCCGCTTAATGGAGTGGTGCTATTGACCAAAGCAACTTTAGCAGCCGTCGCGCTCATGGCGATTGTTCCGGTGGTGTCGGGCGTTGGTAACGGACTCACACCGTTAGCGCCGAAAGATTCGGCAACGAGATAATATTGACCCGGTTGCAACGTGAGCGTCGCAGGAAGAGCTGTGACTTGCCAGGCAGTACCTGTTGCAGCCGCGTATTGAACAGAGCAGCCTGTACAGGTCACTGCGACCTTTGAGCGATTATAGAGTTCTATAAAATCGTTCTGGTAGGTCGAGCAGCCAGCAGTGCCGCAACCCGCGCCGCCATAGACCTGGCTGATGACGATACCGAACGAAACCGCCTGAACAGGTTTAATTGGTTGCGGCTGGTAAAGAGCTAAAGAGCAAACCCCAATAAGACAAACTGCGATGATAATAAAACGCAGGCGACGCGCACGCGTCTTACCAAACAATGCTTGATGCTGATTCTTGATCCTCGTTCTCATCTTGTTCTTCCCCCTGTAGAATTTTGTCAATCACGTTGCGCCCAACGTGGATAGTGAGCGACTATCCTCCACCACCCCTTCACCCTCTTTGCGTAACAACAGCTTAAGCCAGACCAGCCCTCAACAATCTTTTAAAGATTGAAAGGGGTGATACATCTTATTTTCGAACTCTGCGGGGAAGGGGAAAATGGTGAAGGGAGTATCTCACAATTTCCCTTCCTCTTAAACAATTTAATTTTAGATTTAGAGTTATCTCAAATGCATTGACGGATCGCCAAAGAGCACCCATGTTTTTCGCACGTCCCAGTCAGGCGTAGCGGCTTTGGAAATCTTGATGGCATCGCCGAGCGCAGGCGGATTGTCGCTGAAAAGAAGTTGGTACAACTGCTTGTTCATCAACGCCTGTCCGAACGGAACGGTCAGGCCGGAAGATGACCAGACCGCTACGGCTCCGCCATTTGGCGCTTTCAGCAGGGCTTCGGAAATGCACTCGCCCTGCGGGTCTTGAAAGTAGCCGTTCAAACAGGTCATCGTCACGAAGAACGGAAGATGATTGCTGTTTGAGAGAGCATAAACATCCGGATTCTTAAAGAGTCCGCTGCCCGTCCAGGCGTCAAGCGTTCCGTGGCCCGAATAGTTGACGATCAGCGGGCCTTGATTGATGCCGCTCATCAACTGGCTGCGCACGACATTCACATCCGGGTTTGAGCTTCGATTAACAAACTGTTTATTGATCGAAGGCGGGACCAGAGCGGCTACCTGATCATTCTCTTCCTCGAAACTGTAAGGGTAACTCCCCTGAGCATCAGCCACAAATAGAATGGATTGATTCACTGCGGCGGGCGTGTAGTTGACAATCTTGTTGACCAACACATCGCAATCGGCGACAGTCCGCGCGGGCAAACGGCCAATGGGAATTTCCGCCACGTAGTCGTTATCGAAATCGGCCAGCATCTCGTCCGAAACCGTCTCCGTATAGTCGGTGTCCACCGTGCGCGACGGCACAAAATCAAAGTTGCCATTCTTGAGATAGTTGCGCGGGTCAAGGCTTGCGTCGCCGATCAGCAGCACGTAGCGCGGAGTTTTCGTCCAATGATCAGTCGCCTGCTTTAGAAAATCTTTGATGGCCTGCGGCGTGTGTATCCCGTAGCTGAATTCGTCGTAGAGGTCTTCAACGTCCACAGTGTTGACGACCAATCCCTGGCTGGCCCTCAACTGCGCTAAAGGAGCGACGCTCTGTATAAAGTTGCTGTGTGAAATAATCACGAGGTCCGCGCCTGTCGTGACAGCGTGCCAGGAGGAAGGCTGATTCTGGACGATGGCAGCAGGATGATTAAACTGCGTGTCAGGTAAAGCGACAAAGGTGCGGCGACCCTTCACCTTTTGGTCCACAGCCTCGACGGTAACGGAATAAGCTCCACCGCTCTGCTCAACAAGCGGATGAATCTCCCTCACGTTCTGCGGATCGCTGATCTCGAAGACGCGTATGTTCGGGGTCGTGAATCCGCCGACGCTGACGACCTGTCCGCTTTTCATGGTGAATCTCAGCGCATTGTTGTCGGCAGTATATGTATGAGCATAGATGATGCGCGCGTAGTCAATGATGTTGGCATCGCCGGAGGGTCCGACGTTGACAAATTTGATGGCATTGTCGCCGTTGACAGCTAAACCGGGACTCAAAAGAATGCTGACGGCTGAATGGTCGTGATAACCGTAATTGAGCACGCCGACCTCTGTGTTATTGAAGAAGACTTTAATGTGGTGGTCCTGTAACGTGATCCCCTGAAGAGCAACCTCAAGGCGAACTTCACCGCCGGAAGATGTATCCAGATGATGAATGTTGAGCGTTTGAGTGATGGGAGTATTGATCAGAACCTGCCCGAAAAAGTTTTCCGTGTCGCCGCCGTTGATCAGAGAAGAAAAATAGACCGTGCGATCTTTGCGCTCGACCCTGTTTGTAAAAACGGGCGTTGCCGCAGTCGCGTTCACACTCGCGTGGTTGTGATGCCTCCTGCCTCCTCTTTTGTTGAGACGCTTGCGGCGGCTGTTAATGTGCCTCTTGCGAGGTTGCGTTTTTTGAGCAGCTAACGGCTCTTGAGCAGAATTCGCATCCTGAGCCGGTGCAGTTTCCTTCTCGGCCTGCGCGACAATCTCAGTTGGAGCTGGCGCTTGAATCCGACTCTCTTTAACCTGAGTATCTTTTCGGGCTGGCCTTTTCTCCGTAAATGTTTTATTCGGCGCAGGCTCTACAAACTCTTTATTTTTGGCCTCTTTATCTCTGGTTTCCTTCGCCTGCTCCGGCTCTGCGCCTGACTTCGAGTTCTCGTTTTCGGAGTTTGGGACAGCGGCGAAGACAGGCAGCACGCCCCAGAAGAAAGATTGCGGCGTCGCGAATTCTTTTACACTGCTTGATGAGACTATCGGCGGATTTGGAACGACTGTGGAATCCGGCTTCACAATCCCTCCGCCGCTCATGCGTTTTCCCGGCACTGTGCCTCTGAAGAGATAATAGGTGCGCGTGTCTGTCGTGATCGTGTCCATCGCGTAACCATAAAACTCTACATAGTCGCTCGCCGCCAGATGCCCGTCTGTGCTCTTCACGATCAAAGCCTGTTCGTATCCATCCGCATAGAGGCGCAGGTAGTCTGCATCAACATTCGGATCAAGCCCCGCCGCGACGAGTTCCGGCTGCGTGATGCGATAGAGGCCGTCCTGTTGAACGCGAATCTTGAGAGCAAACTGCGAAGCGATCTCAAACTGGTCCTCTAAAGGGCCTTGAGCGGATTGCGGCGACTGTGGGATGAGAGAAGCTGAAGACCAATCTTTCTGCGTCCCTGCTGATGAGCCTCCATCGCCCGCGCCGCTTTCACCGAACATCGCAGAGTTTGGCTGCTTCGGATCATTCGAGCCGGGAACAGGCGTGATTGGTCCATAGCTTTGATGCCCGCCTTTGAGGTCTATGGATTCAAGATAGTAGAGGGCATCGCCTGTGCCTTGCGCATCGCGCCAGACGTAAGAGCGGCCAGCGTACAGCGCATTGCCCTGGCCCGCAAAAAGCGCGGAGCCTGCAATAATTTCAGAATTGATGCGCGTGCGCCGCCCGTTCTTTACCCTGTAGATATTGTAGCCGAGATTATCCAGCTCAAACCCGCTACGCCATTCGATAATGACGCCGCCCTGAAAGCTCTTGGCTGTGAAAGAAGAGAGCCTGACTTCCGGTGGGGCGGCAGCAGACTGAGCATAGATTAAGATTAAGAGCAGGAAAGCTGAAAGGAACTTCTTCATGGCACTTCTTATGAAAGAGGGCGCGAAACCCGAAACTAATGATTGATTAACGAAATGTTCAGGAGCGCGGTCCTGCGCCACTGAAGAGATAAGCTCAACTCTGGCAGGGTTATATTAAGTCGGATACTGACCAAAAGCAAGGTGATTAAAGGCAGGGGTGAGGGATAAAAAAAGATCTATTCAAAAGTTCGTCAGAAATTGCTTGAAGCGCGAGATGCAATAGCCAATCTGAAAGGGCCAGCGCGGCATTTCGTTAAGCGGCCAATCCATATCAATCGTTGCTTTAATCGGATTGGGCCAGCGCTCACGCAAGCCTTTCCAGAGACCGTGCGGGTTTCTTAAATACTTGCGCATCGCCTGAGGATGCTTCATAGGCGCTTGCTCGCTGGCGTAGGGCGTTTCCCATTCCTTAAGGACAGCAGGCGCGAGCCAGCGTGGCAATTCATCAACCTGTCGCTCAGCCAACTCTTCCGGCATCTGCGCGCCAAGCAGTTGATGCGCGAGAGCAATCGTAGATGTAACCCATTTTGCACGGCGCGGATTATTTCCAAGACAGATTCCCCAGTCAAAATTTTTCGGTCTTGATTCAACCGCCATCCCGATGTCGCACAGCCCCAGAGGCCGCCATGCCCCGTGCTTGAGCCAGTGTATCGCCAGCAGCGCAAGATGATCTTCCGGACCAGGCACGCGAACCTCTATATCGTCTAATTGGACCAACTGTGCGCGCGCATATAAATCGTCAAGGCTGCGGTCAGACAACTCGCTGAACCTGTCATGCAGATCAACCCAGCAGTCTTTCGCTTCATCGCTTTTCAACACCTCTTCCGCAGCGCGAAACTCCTGCGGCCTGACGCACAGATCAATATCACCGTAAGGACGCAGAGCGCGCTCAGGGTAAAGTCTGGCGACGGCCCAGCCCTTGACCAGCAGAGGCTCAATCCCGCAGGAGCGAACTAGCCCTATCGCTTTTTTTATTTTCCGCTCATGCAGGGCGTCTTCAATCGTGAGAAGACGATACGCCTGCTGTAGCGCTAAGGCGGGAGGAGTCGAATTGAGAGAGCTTTGGCGAACGCTCCACCAGCCCAGGGCAGACGCGCCTGAACCCAGGAGGAGCGGCGCGACCTGTTCCAGTTGCGAAGCGTTGAGTCGAAATGCGGGAGGCGTCTGCCGCCAGGAGCCTGAGAGGGCAGCCGCGACAAGTGCGCCGTTTGAATTTGTGATTGTAGTGGGAATTCTTTCGGGGCGCTGGCCCGCCGAAACTAAGGAGTCAACCATAAGACTTGAGGTTACACTCCGTCTATACTTTGAGCCAACAAGAGGTCAACGCGCGCACATGCGGGCGCTGTCTGAGCT
>JBAWGU010000396.1:0-2082 GCA_049593215.1 Pyrinomonadaceae bacterium | reverse complement strand
AGTTAGAGAGGGATTCTTAAAAGCTCCGCCAGTTTTTTGCGGCAACTGCGGCTCAGCATCAGTTGAGTGCCGTCGCTCAAGATAACCCTGTACTCGTTATGAAACCATGGTTGCAACTCGCGCACGCGATCAATGTTGACGATTGACGAGCGATGTATGCGCAGGAACGTGCGCGGGTCAAGCTGCGCTTCGAGGCTGCTGATGGCTTCTCTCAAAAGGTAAGACTCACGGCCTACATGAAGGCGCACGTACTTGCCTTCAGCTTCAATCCAATCAATCTCTTCAATCTTGAGAAAGAAGGCGCGGCCACCTGCCTTGATGACCAGCCGCTCAAGATGGCTCGACCTCGCTTTGAGTTCTTCGAGCAGGGCCAGAGTTCTTTGATTGAGGTCGCTTCCTTTTTCATTTGCCAATCTGGTCTTGGCCTTTTGCAGAGCCTTGTCAAAACGCTTTCTATCAAAAGGCTTGAGCAGGTAATCAACCGCAGAGACTTCAAACGCGCGCAGCGCATATTGATCGTAAGCCGTGACAAAGATGACGAGAGGAAACTGTTCGATCCCAAGTCTCTCAAGCACCGTGAAGCCGTCAATCTCAGGCATCTGCACGTCCAGGAAAAGCAGGTCGGGCGCGTGCGCGCTGATTGCCGCTATCGCTTCGTAGCCGTTCGAGCAGTCTGCGATTGTCTCTACGTCCGCGTCGCGCGCGAGCAGTTTGCGAATGCGGCGACGCGCGAGCGGTTCGTCGTCAACAATCAGAGCGCGTATCTTTGTGCCGTTCTTTGAGGCGTCGTTCATGCGATGCCTGCCTTCTGTTCAATCGCGGCGACGTTCGAGGTGATGAATGGAATTTCGAGCGTCACTTGCAAGCCGCCCTCCGGCGCGTCCGAGAGAGAAAAGCTTTGCTCCTTCTTATATAAACGCTCAAGCCGCGCGCGTGTCAGGGCAAAGCCCAGACCTTGCCTTGACCTGTTCTCAGTGTTTCCATCTGCATGAAGCCCCTGCCCGTTGTCTTCGACTTGCAGAATCAAATGACCGTTGCTGCGGCTGGAGCGAATCTCTATGCGCCCGTCGCCAACGCGCGTGACGATGCCGTGCCGGATGGCGTTCTCAACTATCGGCTGCAAGATGAGGTTCGGCACGCGAGCCTCTAAAGTCTCCGGCTCAATCTGCATCGTGACGGCGAGGCGGTCGTGGAAACGGACTCGCTCAATCTCAAGATAGCAGCGCAGGAATTCCAGCTCTTCTTGCAGCGTGACCTCCTGCGCGCCGGAGTTTTCCAGAGTGAGCCGCAGAAAATCTCCGAGCCGCGCAAGCATCTCATCTGCGGCTTCAACGTCTTCGTCCAAGAGCGTCGAGATTGAATTGAGAGTGTTGAAGAGAAAGTGCGGCTGCAACTGCATCTTCAAGGATTGCAACTGCGCCTGTGTGACTTGCAGTTGGGCCTGCGCAAGCTCCGCTTCGAGGCGCGTGATGGTCAACTCTTCTTCCCTGTTGCGACGGTAATAGACGATGACGTAGCTGACAAACAGGATCGAAGCGTAGCTCATAAAGCCCGTCGGAAGATTGAAGAAGAAGAAACGATTATAGACTTCCGAAAGCGAAGCGAGCTGCCTGTAAACCGCGACGCCAAGCAACCAGCAGATAATCAAGTAAGCTGCGCGATGAATGAGCGAGAGCAGGATGCACGCGCCGAGGTGAACGAGCGAGTTGCTGACGAGCAGCCCGCGCTCAAGCCGGAAACGCTCCGTGATGCGGAAGACCAGAGGCGAGAGAGCCGCCCACAAAAACCAGTAAGGCAACTCCCAGATCAGCATCTCTCTCAAGCTCGGCTGCTTTTCAAAGATGGCAACGTAGTGGTCCGCATAGAAGTAGTAGTTCAAGGTGAAGGACAGCCCGATCAGCGTCCAACCTATGAGGACCACAATCCACAGCATCCAGTGACGCTTTAACATCTGCTTGTTACCTGACCGAAAGAGTATCACTCTGAAAAGTGTCTGAGCCATTCGGGATAATCAATCATCGCGCCGCTTGTGTCAACGAATAGACAATGATTTCGCGCAAAGGCGCAAAGGCGCAAAGAAGA
>JBAWGU010000395.1:0-1882 GCA_049593215.1 Pyrinomonadaceae bacterium | reverse complement strand
TATGCCTACAACAGCGCAACCTGTCACACCCTCGCAGCAGACGCCCCTATCGCCGACAGAACAGGGCACAACTCCGACTCCGCTTCAGGATGAGTTGCCGCGCGAGCCAAAAATTCCGGCTGACCAGCAACAGAGCCGACCCGTGCCGCCCTTGCCAAACCTGTCGAGGCTCGGCGTCAACAGCGACAACACCATCACCCTGACGCTCAACGAAGCTATTCGCCGCGCGCTCGAAAATAATAACGACATAGAGGTCGCGCGTGATGACGTGCGCCTGGCCGAAACTACTTTGCGCTCGCTTCAGGGAGTCTATGACCCTACCTTCAGTTTTAATCCTCTCATCAACAATCAGGTGCAATCGCAGCAGAGCACTCTGAGCGGCTCCAACACTTCGCCTAACGTGAGCACGACAGATATTCAGGCGAACAACTCTCTGACCAAATTTTTCAGCACGGGCGGAGGCAACTACCAGTTCTTCTTTAACAACAACCGGCGGACGACGAATTCAAGATTCAACACTCTCAACCCAGTTTTCTCTGCCAGTCTGGGCGTCACGTTCACGCAGCCGCTTCTGCGTGACCGCTCGATTGATAACAATCGCCGCCAGATACGCATCCAGCGCAAACGACTCGAACAATCCGACGCAGATTTTCGCCGACGCACGATTGACGTGATTCAACTGGTCCAGCGCGCCTACTGGGATTTGGTCTTCTCCCTGCGCGACCAGCAGATTCAGATTGAGAATCTTAACCTGACGCGCGAAAACCTGCGCCGCGTTGAAGCTCAGATAGGAGCCGGAGCGGCAGCGCCGCTTGCGCGTGCGGAAGTTCAAACGGAACTGGCGAACCGCGAATCAAACCTGCTCATCTCGTCTCAGAATGTTTCGATTGCCGAGAATAATCTGAAGCAACTGATATTTAAAGACACGCAGTCGAACCTTTGGTCTGCTCAGTTGACGCCGACCGATCAGCCCAACTTTGATTCAAACCCTGTCAATCTCAACGATGCTCTGACGGAAGCGCGCGCCAATCGCCCTGAGTTAAGACGCCTGCACCTTCAGGGTGATATTAACGATATTGACCTCAAATATTTCAAGAACCAGACGAAGCCGCGCATAGACATTCAATCAACTTTTGCGACGACTGGTTTAGCCGGAACGCCCACCACCGCAGCATCGAGCCTGATAAGCGGCACGCTCCCGCTCATCTCCGGCGACCCCAACCTGGACGCCAGCGCGTTTTTGCTGGACCAGATTAATCAGCTTCGCATCGCGCAGGGTTTAGGTAATGCGGTCGTTCCGAACGTCACGGTCCAGGACAGTCAAGTATCTCAAGCCCTCGTTGGCGGTTATGGCCGAACCCTGCGAAACCTTCTCGGATTCGGCACGCGCAACGTGGTCGTCGGCGTCAACATTGAGATACCATTTCGCAACCGGACGGCGGAAGCGAATCTCGCTGGCGCGCGAATTCAACGCTCTCAGCTTGAGGCTTCGACGCGGCTACAGGAGCAGGCCGTAGAAGTTGAAGTGCGCAACTCAGCGCAAGCTGTTGAGACGGCACGCCGCCGCGTGCTCACAGCCAGAGCCGCGCGCGAGAATGCCGAGCTTCAACTCGCAGGCGAACAGCGTCTCTATCAGGTTGGACGCTCCACCACGTTCCTCCTCTTCCAACGCGAGAACGCTCTCGCCAACGCGCGCAACGCAGAGCTGCGCGCCGAGACCGATTACAACAAAGCCATCGCAGACTTGCAGCGCGCGACTTCAACAACGCTGCGCGCCAACAACGTCATCGTCGAGACGCCGACCGTGCCGTAATTTTTAGCGTGATAGCGTGTTGCGATTGAGTGTGAGCGTTAAGAGGCGGTCTTTTGGCCGCCTCTTAAC
>JBAWGU010000394.1:0-10764 GCA_049593215.1 Pyrinomonadaceae bacterium | reverse complement strand
CTTATATTTTGCGCGCTCACTCGAATGCTTCTGCGGCTCTTTCCTGTCTTAGAGCGGTATTCAGTAGAGTGTAGGGCAAGTAAGACTCACCGCAGAGGCGCAGAGCAGGCGCGCAGAGTTTACGCAGAGAGATTGAAGCTTAACTCTCTACGCTTCCTCTGCGAAACCTCTGCGCCTCTGCGGTGAACCGCCCCGTTCCTTACACTCCATCGAAATCTGATCTAAGCGAATAGTTTCAAGAACCCTGCGGTGTCGCGGCCTTGAGTCTTTCACTTTCGCGCTGTAAGGCTGCGCGCCCCGTGACCGATTGGTAGAAGGCGTGGAAGTAGCCGTACATCGAATAGCAGGCTGAAAGCACCACGACCCAGAGCATCGCGCGGCCCAGTGTGTAGAGCAAGACCTGCCAGTCGTTTCCCGTCATCATGCCCGCGCCGAAGAGATGATGCAGGGCCGTGCGCAACTCTGGCACAGACCAGAACTCAATCGCCGGAAACGGGCGTCCAAAGTTTGCAACGGGCGGTTTGCCCCGTGCGCTTGAGACAATCAGGAGCGCCACCGTCACCACCTGCGCCAGCATCTTAAACTTTCCCATCTTCGACGCGGAGATAATAACACCCTCAGCCGCAGCGATTGAGCGCAACCCCGTCACAGCAAACTCGCGCCCGATGATGATGACGACGGCCCACGCCGGAGCGAGTTGATTTTCGACGAGCGAGATGAGCGCGGCTGAGATGAGCAGCTTGTCCGCAATCGGGTCCAGCAGTTTTCCCAGACGCGAAACCTGATTGCGACTCCGCGCGATTTTGCCGTCAAGATAATCCGTCATCGCTGCGGCAAGAAAAATCGCCACGCCGATGATGTGTCGTCCGACGCCAAACCACTCTTCAGAAAACGGCGTGAGCAGCACGACGACCAGCAGAGGCACGACGAAGATGCGCGAGATGGTTAATGTGTTTGGAAGATTCAAACTCTTGACGACCTCTCAGCCCGGAACGCTTTTGATAAAAAGATTGCTATTGATGCTCGGAGTGTAGGACTCGCTCTCAAACAGTGTCAAGATACTAAGCCGAATCCTACGACCGATATAAACCACAGATAAACGCAGATAGACACGGATTTAATTAAGAAAAGAATCTGCGTCTATCCGTGTTCATCTGTGGTTTCTTTTTTGAATACGCTTCCGGCTTATTGCCAACTTGCTCACCGCATGATGCTCGGTTAAAATTACTGTTTCTGCGCTCTCTCCTTTTTTCATCTATAGAGGACGCACTTTATTTCCGAGCATCATGGCAATCCAACAGATCACAGTGCGCGGCGCGCGCCAACACAATCTCAAAAACATCAACGTAGAGATTCCGCGTGAGCGCCTGACCGTCATCACGGGCTTGAGCGGCTCAGGCAAATCGTCGCTCGCCTTCGACACCATCTACGCCGAAGGGCAGCGCCGCTACGTCGAATCGCTCTCGGCCTACGCGCGCCAATTTCTGGACCAGCTTGAGAAACCTGATGTTGATTCCGTTGACGGCCTCTCGCCTGCCATCTCGATTGAACAGAAGACAGTCTCGCGCAGCCCGCGCTCAACCGTCGGCACGGTGACGGAAGTTTACGACTACCTGCGCCTGCTCTTCTCTTCGATAGGCCAGCCGCATTGCCAGATTTGCGGCGCGCAGATTACGCGCCAGAGCGTTGAGCAGATTGTGCAGAACGTGCTCGCGCTGCCGGAAGGCGAGCGCGTGATGATTCTTGCGCCGATTGTGCGCGGGCGCAAAGGCGAGTTTAAGAAGGAGCTTGAGAAGCTTGCTAAAGACGGGTTTCTTCGCGCGCGCGTTGACGGCGACCTTGTGTCGCTCGATGAAGAGATTAAGTTAGACAAGCGGCGCAATCACACAATCGAAGCAGTCGTTGACCGCCTGCTCATCAAGCCGGGCATCAACGAACGTCTCTCCGAATCAATTCGCACGGCTCTCAAATTGACGGGCGGCGCGGTGCTCGTCTCCGTTGTTGACGGCGAAGAGAAACTCTATTCGGAACGCATGGCCTGCGTGAATTGCGGGATCAACGTGCCGCCGCTTGAGCCGCGCTCCTTCTCTTTCAACTCAGCTTACGGCGCTTGCAAACGCTGTCACGGTCTCGGCACAGTTCTCGAAGTTGATCCTGCGAAATTGATTCCTGACGCGACCGCCCCTTTAGACAAGCTGGATTTTATGGGACCAGCAGACAAGCAAGGCTCTCTGTATCTGCGCTCCGCTCTCCTCGCCGTCATCAAACATTTTGGCGCAGATACAAGCACGCCTTTCAACGCTCTTCCGTTAGAGGTTTGTCATGCTTTCTTCTACGGTCTCGAAGGCCAGCTAACTTTTCGTCAAGGCGCATACGTTTACCAGAGCGACTGGCGCGGCGCGATTCGCTGGCTGCGTGAGCGCATGAACGAAGCGCCTTCTGAAAAAGTCCGGCTCGCGCTCGAAGAACTCGTCTCGCCCGTTGAGTGTCCCGATTGCAAAGGCCGTCGCCTGCAACCTGAATCGCTCGCGGTAAAACTCGGCGGACGCGGCATTGCCGAATACACTTCGATGCCGATTGAAGAAGCCATCGAAGCCTTCGACCGGATCAAGCTCAGCGAACGCGAAGACAAGATCGCGGGCCTTGTGCTCAAAGAGATTAAAGACCGCTTGCGTTTTCTCGGCAAAGTCGGTCTCGGCTACATCACACTTGATCGCGGCTCGGCCACGCTCTCCGGCGGCGAAGGCCAGCGCATACGCCTCGCCACACAGATTGGCTCGCAACTGCGCGGCGTGCTCTACGTTCTTGATGAGCCTTCCATCGGCCTGCACCCGCGCGACAATCAACGATTGCTCGAAACGCTTTGCGCGCTGCGCGATCTTGGCAACACCGTGCTCGTCGTAGAGCATGATGAAGAGACTATCCGCCGCGCAGATTTCGTCGTTGACCTCGGGCCGGGCGCAGGCGCGCATGGCGGCGAGCTTGTCGCAGTCGGAACGCCCGAAGAGGTCTCCTGCAATCCAAAATCCGTGACAGGTCTCTACATCTGCGGCGCGAAAGAGATTGCCGTGCCGCACGAGCGTCGCACGCCCAACGGCAAAGCCATCACCATTCGCGGAGCGCGCGAGCACAACCTGAAAGACATTGACGTGACGTTTCCGCTCGGACTCTTCACAGTCGTCACGGGCGTTTCAGGCTCCGGCAAATCAACGCTCGTTGACGACATTCTCTATCGCGCTCTTGCACACCATCTCTATGGTTCACTCGCAGAGCCGGGCGCGTTCACTTCGATTGAAGGTCTTGAGCATGTTGATAAGGTGATAGAGATTGACCAGTCGCCCATCGGCAGAACTCCGCGCTCGAACCCTGCGACCTACACAGGACTCTTCACGCCTATACGCGAACTCTATGCGATGCTGCCGGAATCGCGCGAACGCGGCTACAAACCCGGACGCTTCTCTTTCAACGTCAAGGGCGGGCGTTGCGAAGCCTGCGAAGGCGACGGCATGAAGCGTATCGAGATGAATTTTCTGCCGGACGTTTACGTCCTCTGCGATGTCTGTCGCGGCGCGCGTTACAACCGCGAGACGCTCTCGGTCAAGTACAAAGGCAAATCAATCGCAGAGCTTCTGGACACAACCGTCGAAGAAGGCTTGCCGCTCCTCGAAAACATTCCGCAGATAAAGCAGAAGCTTCAAACGCTCCTCGATGTCGGCCTCGGCTACATCAAGCTCGGCCAATCCGCAACCACGCTTTCCGGCGGCGAAGCCCAACGCATCAAGCTCGCCAAAGAACTCTCGAAGCGCGCGACCGGAAGGACCATTTATATTCTCGACGAGCCGACAACGGGGCTACACTTCGCAGACGTTCACAAACTGCTTGACGTGCTCCAACGCCTAGTCTCACTCGGCAACACCGTCATCATCATCGAACACAACCTTGACGTGATAAAGAGCGCAGACCACATCATTGACCTCGGCCCCGAAGGCGGCTCACATGGCGGACGCCTCGTCGCCAACGGCACGCCCGAAGAGATCGCACGCACACGCCGCTCGCACACAGGCCACGCCCTCAAGCCACTGCTCAACGGCCACGTTACGCCAGCACGCAACGGCAATGGCCGGAAGAAGAGCGATGATAAAAAGGTTGCGTGAATAAGAAGCAGTTCGGCGTTCTTACAAATTCAGGAAGCCTTCTGAGGAATCTCATCCTTAACCATTCGCAGCATCGCTGTTGAGCCTTGTGTGCGTCCAATTGTGAGATAGCGTTCGAGCATCGCGGCTGTCAGGTGTGGAAAGCAACGACTGTGAGAGATGCTTTCGTACTTCTCTTTCGCCAGCGCAAAGAAATTCATCCGCGTTCCATCGTAACGCCAGACTTCCGTGACGCGAGCGGCAAGGTAGAGACCGAATTTGTCCAGCGATGGACTGGTGATGTCAACCTCAAGCACGATGTCCGGCGGCGGGTGAATTTTCAGATCAATCTCTTCAACTCCGCGCACAGCCGCTTCGTTAGCAACATAAAAACAACTGTCAGGCTCGCCGCCGCGTTGAGCGGATTCGACACGTAAAGTCATCGCTCCGCAGTTATCCACATTGAGGCCCAACTCGAAAGCCAGCAGAGTGACGACCATATCAATGAGGCGCGTGATCTGTTCGTGCAGACGCTTGGGACTCATAATCTCTAAGGCTCCGCGATTGAAAGTCAGGCGCACATTTCCATTGTTGCCCAGCTCTTCCAGCAGTTGCAGGTAGGTGTCCCATGAAACGCCGTAATAAATATGCTTCTCGGCGGTCGCATTCGCGGTCAGACGATCAAGGACGTGAGATTCAACAAGCATAGAAGAATTATGATAACAGTAATCCGGCAAGTCAACGCTCAACCTGTTGCTTATCGAACACATCGTTGAAAAAGATGGCGTGATATACTCACGCCGCTCTCCTTAATCAAGTTTTGTAGAATCTTAAAAAGGAGTCCGGATGTGAAATCATACCAGCACGCTCTGATACTCTTCATCGCTCTAGCAACTCTATCTCTTCTCTTCGCTCATTACACGACGGCGCAGAAGAAGGGCCAGCACCCTTACGCTTCAATTCAACCGATTACTGAGCCAAAACTTTTCGCCGAAGGCATCATCAACATTGACGGCGATGAATATGGTCCCAGTTTCACGCCTGACGGCAAGACCATCTTCTTTGCCAGAAGAATTAACGAGCGCAAGATGGAGCACATCTTTGTCTCCCGGTTTGAACAGGGAAAGTGGAGCGCGCCTGCGGTTGCTCCTTTCTCCGGCCAGTATTTCGACAAAGAGCCTTTCGTCTCTCCTGACGGCAAGAAGATTTTCTTTGCTTCGAAAAGACCTGTTGATGCCGCAACGGAAAAGAAGGATTTCAACATCTGGTTTGTAGAGAAGACGGGGAGCGGTTGGAGCGCGCCGCAGAATCCTGGACCAATGGTCAACTCCGACGGCTATGATAACTACCCTGCTGTCGCAGCAAACGGCAATCTCTACTTCGGCTCAGTCCGCGCGGGCGGTAAAGGCGAAGGCGATCTCTATCGCTCGCGCTTAATCAATGGCAAATACACACAGGCGGAAAATCTTGGCGACGCGATCAACACGGCTGAGAACGAAGCCGATCCTTACATCGCACCGAATGAGAGCTACATCATCTATTCGGCGGATCATAAAGACGGAGCGGGCGAGGGCGACCTTCTCATCAGCTTTAACAAGCAAGGTAAGTGGACCACGCCGCAGAGTCTCGGCCCGAAAATTAATACGGGCGAATACGAATACACGCCGCTCGTCTCGCCGGACAAGAAGTATCTCTTCTTCAGTCGCGGCTGGGGCAAGATTTACCAGATAGACATGAGCGCGCTAAATCTCAAGCCGTAAGGAGCCGAGGAACTGCCAAGTGTCAATTTACGATGACGATTTAAGGCCGCTTGAGCTGGACGAAGTGAAGACGTACCCGCTCGCGTCTCGTCCGAGCAAGGTGACGGTTAAAGATTTCGCGCGTCCGGTTGATGAGAATTCATCGCTGCAAGATTTTCTACAGAAGCTGCCGGACATTTTAGCCGTGCAGAGTTTGCGTGCGCTTGCTTCACAGATACGGCGCGCGCGTGAGCTTCGTAAACCAATCATCTGGGGCATTGGCGGCCACGTCGTCAAGACAGGTCTCGCTCCCATCATCATTGATCTCATGCAGCGCGGCTATGTGAACGCGATTGCGGCGAACGGCTCTGTGCTGGTCCATGATGCGGAGATTGCTCTGGTAGGTTCGACTTCCGAAGACGTTGACGCAACGCTCGGCGCGGGCGCGTTCGGCGCGGCTGACGAGACTGGGAAACTTCTAAACTCGGCGGCTCGTGAGGGCACGCGTGATTCCATCGGACTTGGCGAAGCGATGGGACGCGCGTTGTTGGCGCAACAGCCTGCGCACGCAGACTATTCCCTGCTCTGCGCTGCGTATCGTGCGCGCGTTCCCTTCACCGCGCACGTGACGATTGGCGCGGACATCGCGCATTTTCACAAGAGCGCAGACGGCGCGGCTCTCGGCGCAACGACCCACACAGACTTTCGCCTGCTCGCAGAGATTGTGCGCCGCATGGATGGCGGCGGAGTCTATCTGAACATCGGCTCCGCCGTCGTCCTGCCTGAGATTTTCTTAAAAGCCGTCACGCTCGTACGCAATCTGGGCCATCCGCTTTCAGATTTTACAACCGCCAACTTCGACTTCATTCAACAGTATCGCCCGCTCACAAACGTCGTGCGTCGCCCGACCGCAGACGGCGCAGGTCGCGGCTACGCCATCACGGGCCATCACGAACTAATGATTCCACTCCTCGCCGCAGAACTGATCTCAAAAGAACAAGGGAACGAAAGAGGGGAAGAGGGTAAAAGGGAAAGAGGGTAAAAGGAAGAAAAGACGATTTATCATCAAGCTTCTCTTCTCCCTTTCCCCCTTCCCCTTTTACCCTCTTTCGCTTCTTCCTTTCCCCTCTTCATCCCACTTGAATTATTTCCCTGCTTCAATCAGCGCGAAGATGTGTTTGCGGTCGTCGCCGAAGCCGAAGTGCCAATTAGATTTGAGTTCAAGAATGGTCAAACCCGCGCCCTCACAAAGCTGTTTAAGCTCCTCCGCGCTGCTCAGCGAGTGCATGTGCGCGGGCGTGTGGCTTTCAACGGGCATAGTCAGGACCAATTTGCCGCCGGGCTTCAAGACGCGCGCAATCTCCCTGATGACTGCTTCAGGATCAGCTATGTGCTCGATTACTTCCGATGCGATTAAGAGATCAAGCGAGCGGCTCGCGTAAGGAAGCGCGCTGATGTTGCCTGTGCGAAATTCCGTTCTGCCAGCAACCTTCTTATGCTCCGCCAAGCGTTGCGCGTAATTGACCGCTGCACAGCTAATATCCAGACCGTAGCCCTCCCACGAAGGTTTCATCTCTAAGACTTCGCAGAGAATCATCCCAGACCCGCAGCCGAGGTCTGCCACTGTTCCATGTTCGCTGTTGATTGAATGAACAACCTTGCGCACAAACTTCAGACGCGCGACGGCGGAAGGCTGCAAGGCGAAAGTGAAGTGTGTGACGATGGGGTAGAAAATCTGTTCATAGATTCCGGCGCGCGCTTCTTCAAATGGAAGATGATCTTTGCTTCGCAGCCTGACCTTGATGTACTCGCGCAGGAGTCTGGCAATCTCGCGTGGCGACATGCGCGAGGCCGCGAAGAGGTCTTCGATAATTGAATCTGCCCTCTTCCACATCGTCGCCGTGTCCGCCCCGAAGCGACGCGCCACAGGCGGCCCAATCGAAACATACGCTGCCAGACAGCAACGCTCCCAGAGCGGCGCAAAATCCGCATATGCTTCCGCTAACTCAAGACAGTGTTGATACACGCCTAGCCTTGTCCTCTTAAACAGAGTCGTCTCCCAGGTCATCAGGTTTCCTCTCATTCATAGAGTAGTCGGATCACCGGAGCAGTAACTGCATAGCGCGTTCTACTCCGGCCAGACAGCTTCAATGGCAAGGAGCGTGCCTCTTATCTTTCAACTCTGACGCAACTCTTCTTTCTCTTATCCGGCAGATGAAAAGGCTTGAGATTCAGAAGCTTTAATGAAATTGAGGTTAACTCAAGAGAGGACAGCACTCTTTTCACCCCGGGCAACTGCCGTATTTTCTTTATGACTCCTGGAGCGCAGATGCGACTCTTTCTTTCAGCAAGGCAGGCGACTCTCTGCGCGGCACACAGACGACGGAACGATCCAAACAAAGCTCAAAACCATTGACACTCACTACGAATCTGGCCTATACTTCCGCGAAGTTGAAAATGGCTTTCAATTTCAACCCACTGCCCGCTTAACCGCCTGAGACTATTGGCAGATCGCTACGAAAGGATTCTTTAATCATGCGCGCCACCGGACCAAGCTGCCTTCTCTCTCTAATTCTGATTCTATTGACCGGTGGAACACTGCTTTGCCACGCGCAGGTTGTGGCGACTCAACCCTCGCTTCAAGGTAAGGTGCTTGACCCCAACCGGGCGGTGGTGGCAGGCGCATCAATTGTGGTGGAAGCAAAGGGGCGGCCCGACGCCTTCTTTGCTGTCAGCGATCAGCATGGTGAATTCTCCTTCTCGCTGGAACCCGGCGAGTATATGTTGAAGATAGTTGCCACAGGCTTTGCAGAAGCTTCGCGGACGGTTAGTGTAGGGCGAACCGCTTCCGGCTCTATAGAGATCGTTTTGCAGGTTGCAGAGTCTAGCGCCAGCGTGACGGTTTCCGACGTGTCGGGCTATCAAACAGAAGCCATCAGCAGCGCCATGAAAACGCAGACGCTGCTGCGCGACACGCCGCAGTCAATTACTGTCGTGACGAAGGAGCAGATCAGGGACCAATCATTGCAGAGCATTACTGATGTTGTGAATTACATTCCGGGCATCACGGCTCATCAAGGCGAAAACAATCGTGACCAGCTTATTATTCGCGGCAACAGCACCAGCGCAGACTTTTACCTCAATGGCGTGCGCGACGACGTTCAGTATTACCGCGATCTATACAATGTTGAGCAGGTTGAAGCTCTGAAAGGTCCCAACGCAATGATCTTCGGTCGCGGCGGAGGCGGAGGCGTCATCAATCGCGTGACAAAGGAAGCTGGCTTCTCATCTTTGCAAGAAATAACGCTTCAGGGCGGCTCTTTCGGCAACAAACGTGTGACGGCGGATTTTGACCAGCCTTTCAATAGCAGGGCGGCCTTCCGCGTCAATGGGCTGTACGAGAATTCCGGCAGCTTCCGCAGATACGTCAATCGGGAGAACCATGGTATTAACCCGACGCTGACGTTTGCTCCGAGCGCGTTGACTAGACTCACGCTCGGCTACGAATATTTTCATAACGGACGCACAGCCGACCGTGGTATCCCTTCGTTTCAAGGGAGGCCAGCAGACACTCCAATCTACACTTTCTTCGGCAACCCGAACGACAGCCGCGTGCGTGCCGACGTTAATCTCTTATCCGGCAGTATTGAACACCAGACAGGTCGCTTCCAGATTCGCAATCGCACACAGTTTGGCGACTATGACAGGAGTTACCAGAATTATGTTCCCGGCGCAGTGACGGCAGACAAGACGCGAGTGGCTCTTTCCGCTTACAACAATGCCACGAAGCGCCGGAACATCTTCAACCAGACTGACGTGACCTTCGCCCTTGCGACCGGGCGCATCCGGCACACGTTCTTAACGGGAGTCGAAGTCGGGCAGCAGCTAACGGACAATTTCCGCAACACGGGCTTTTTCAATAACGCGGCGACATCCGTTTTGGTCCCGTACAGCAACCCCGTTACAAACGCGCCTGTGACTTTCCGCCAGAGCGCAACCGATGCAGACAATCATCTCAAGACCAACTTAGCCGCGACCTACGTTCAGGACCAGATTGAGCTTTCCCGCTATGTTCAGATAGTCGCAGGTGTTCGTTACGACTACTTCGACCTACAGTTTCACAACAATAGAAACGGCGACAATCTGCGCCGAGTAGATAGATTGGTCTCGCCTCGCACAGGGATAGTCTTTAAGCCCATCACTCCTCTTTCCATCTATGCGAACTACAGCGTGGCGTACCTGCCTAGCTCCGGCGACCAGTTCTCATCACTGACTACGATCACGCAGCAGGTCAAGCCTGAAAAGTTCAGCAACTATGAATTGGGAGTCAAGTGGGACATTCGCCGCTATCTCGCGCTGACGACGGCGCTCTACAGGCAGGACCGCACCAACACACGCTCGACCGATCCCAACGACCCTACGAGAATCGTGCAGACGGGCAGCCAGCGCACCAACGGGTTCGAGATTGGTTTGAACGGAAACATCACGCACGACTGGAGAATCGTTGGAGGCTACGCCTATCAGAATGCGTTCATCAACAGCGCGACCACTGCGGCGCGTGCCGGAGCGCAAGTTGCTCAGGTGCCGCATCACACTCTCTCACTATGGAACAACTACAATATCGTTCCGAGATTGGGAGTTGGACTGGGCATCATTCATCGGTCGGAGATGTTCGCCGCAGTAGATAACACTGTCACGTTGCCGGGCTACACCAGAGCCGATGCTGCGGTCTTTTTCTCGATCACGGAGAGATGGCGTCTTCAGGGGAATGTGGAAAACCTGCTTGACAGGAAGTACTACCTTAACGCCGACAATAACAATAACATTTCGCCGGGGTCATCCCGCGCTGTTCGCATCGGACTGATAGCCAGATTTTGACGGCTGTCATGCTC
>JBAWGU010000393.1:0-1605 GCA_049593215.1 Pyrinomonadaceae bacterium | reverse complement strand
GTTCAGGACGCCGACCAGCAGCCCAGCAGCTGTTGCCCTTTGACCGCTTTAGCGTGAGCAGCGACCCCGTTCCCCCGAAAGAGCCACCGCCTGCTTTTCAAACGAGAGAAAGCCTCCCCCAAAGCTTTCACTCATTGCCGTCTCCGAGCCTGACCCGATTTCCCTTTTTGTACCCTTCTATATTTTAACTGCGCAGTAACAGAGCAACGACTGTGCCAACTTTGCTGTCTTCCTAAAAATATTTAAGCTACAAGCGTTTCGCCTTGTAAAAATCGTAGTTTAAAGCCTCCGCACAAATCTCTTTCACTTATCGGAATGAGATAAGCCCGCGCCAGCGTCGTCCAATTTTATTACACAGGCTACGTACAAATGTACTTTTATAATTCGCCGCGTCGAGGTTTATTTTAAGTCGGAAGTTTTGGCTCAAGGCAAGGCATTAACGAATGTTTCTATCTCTTCGAGAGTGTTATAGAGATGAGGCGCGATGCGTAGACGGTCCGCGCGCGGGGCGACAATGATGTTACGCTTTTTGAGATGAGCATAGAGAGCCATCGGCGTCCAACTGCCGGTACGGTGTCGTACACAAACGATCTGAGATTTTTCTCCCGCGCGGCGCGAGCTGACAATCTCATAATCGCGCCCGCTCAAACTCTCGCACAAAGCATCTGTCAAATCGTTCAAGTGCGCGGCAATGCGCTCGACTCCCGTTTCCGTCAAGAGTCTCAGGCTCGCCTCAAGCCCATGAATAAGAGCCGTCGCCGCAGTGCCCGTCTCCGATGCGAGCGCGCCGCGTTTCCATCCCTGCTCAAAGTTGCCGTAGTCTTCAGGGTTCGGCACGCTCATCCAACCGACAAGCGTCGGCTCTATGCGCTCTCGCGCGCGGTCTGAAAGATAGAGCAAGCCCAGACCTTCCGGCACGAGCAGCCATTTGTGACACGCGCCTGCTGCCACATCAATCAACTCTGCATCAACATTCGTCGGCAACACACCCATCGCCTGAATCACGTCAACGACAAGGAGCGCATCAACCTCGCGCGCCGCGCGCCCTATGCGCTCAAGGTCTGCGCGAAAGCCGGAGGCATACTGCACCTGACTGATTGCGACAACACGCGTCTTCGCGTCAATGAGATTGATTAACTCATCAAGGTCAATACGCCCGTCACGCTCCTCGCACATACGTACTTCAACTCCGAACGCATCGCGCAGCCGCAGCCACGGATAGATGTTTGAAGGAAACTCGCCGCGAAAGGTGACAACATTTTCGCCCGCGCGCCAGCGCAACCCGTTCGCCACGGTCGAGAGCGCATCCGAAGTGTTGCGCATGAAAGCTATCTGCTCAGCGCGCGCGCCAATCATCTCCGCAGCCAGACGGCGCGCACGCTCCTTCACCGCCACCCAGCTTCGATAGTTGAGCGACCCGTTCCGCGCCACGTCACGAACCTGCGCTTCAACGGCCCTCGTCACAGGCAGAGGCGGCGGCGCGACAGCCGCGTGATTCAGATAGACCGCACGCTCAGTGATTGGAAAGAGCGCGCGTAGCTCCCTATTCATCAATTAACAAGCTCAGTTAAAAGTTCGCGCAAAGGCGCAAAGACGCAAAGAAGA
>JBAWGU010000392.1:0-6265 GCA_049593215.1 Pyrinomonadaceae bacterium | reverse complement strand
CTCACAAACTTCGCGGCGTTGTTCACGTCGAAGAATTTGTCTTCGAGAATAATCCTGGGCGGAAGCTTTTCGCCTCTGAGAAATTTTTCGAGCGTGTCGAAGGCGAGCGGGCCAAAGCGTGGATTGGATTCGACGCTTGCATTCATTTCGCCGCGCGTGATGGCTTCGAGCGCGGCGCGTTCGCCGTCAACTGAGACAACCAGCACATCTTTGCCCGGCGTCATTCCGGCAGACTTCAGAGCCTGAATTGCGCCAAGCGCCATCTCGTCGTTGTGGGCATAGACGGCTGTAATCTCTTTGCCCTTCGACTGGATGATGTTCTGCATCACCTTCTGCCCTTCGGCGCGCGTGAAGTTGCCAGTCTGCGAAGCGATGATCTTCATCTCAGGGTGCTTGGCAATCTCGTCTTTGAAACCTTTCGCGCGGTCATCTGTGACGGATGCGCCGGGCGTCCCCGTCAACTCGACGATGTTGGCCTTGCCGTTAGACTGTTTCGCAAGCCACTCTCCGGCGCGTCTGCCCTGCTCAACGAAATCGGATTTGAGCACCGTCACGAAATCAACTCCGGCAACGCCTGCGGCTTCGCGGTCAACCAGAAAGACAGGAATGTTAGCCTGCTTCGCGGCCTGCACGGCAGGAGCAAGTCCTTCCTTCTCACGCGGCGCGAGAAAGATTGCGTCAACGCCGCGCGCAATTAAATCTTCAACATCGGAGACCTGCTTGGCCGTTTGCCCCTGCGCGTCCGTGATGACCAGCTCGAATTTTTCACCACGTTTGGCCGCTTCATTCTTCATGCTCGTCGTCTCTGCAATGCGCCACGGGCCATCATTCTCCATCTGCGAAAATCCGACGACGATCTTTCCGCCCTTGCCGCCCGCCCCGCCGCCGCCCCCCTTCCTGCATCCCGCCAGAGCCAACGCCGAGAGAGCGAAGACGGCGAGAAGAAAGAAAGCAATGCGCCTGTTTCTGTTGACAGAAGATTTCATGATGTGTGCTCCCAAAATGTTTTTAAAGTAGAAAAGCTGTCCGTTGCCCGTTGTCCGTAGTCCGTAGTTTGTGTTTGCCAAGACGGACGACTAAAGATAAAGCATCCAGGTTTTCTAACATTCAAAACAACGGACAACGGACCACTGACTACGGACAGCTTTTATCATCTCTTAACGCGATGGCGTGATGCGCAGCCAGTCGAAGCGTGCCGCACCGCCACTTGTCAGCGCAACGCGCACGCCCCTATCCCACGGAGGCAAATAGCTGCCATCCGTCTCGCCTCCAACATCTTTCCAGTTACGCCCGTCGCCGCTCACAGCGAAACGAAAGCGATGCCCGTCGCGCGCAGTCATGCGCAGGTACGTGCGCGGGCCTCTGAGCGCATCCGCCTCTGCAACCTGTGTATTGTTATTCTTCTCTCGCTTCCACACAAAAATTTTCGAGCCGCCGATAGTGATGCCGAGCGCGTTCTCCGCGTCGCCGTATGCGGACAAGCCTGCGGCGAAACCGGCAGGCATCTCGCGCGTATCAACAAGCGTCGTCGCCACGTAATCACCAACCGTAGTGGAGCGAGCGATGACTGCGCCGAGATTATCGCCCGCGTGCGTGGTCTTCGGAGAAAGCGCGAGCCAACTGCCGCCGCGTGTTAGCTCAACGCTTACCTGCGGCTCGTTCGCTTGCGGCCACTGCCAGCCCTGCCTCAGTTGCGTGGAATTAAAATCATCGAAGAACGCGTATTCAGCATTGCTCTCACGCGCGCCGAGCGGAGACGGAGCGCGCCCCGACGGGCCTTGACCATTATTGATTGTCGGCCACCCTCGCGCGCTCCACTTCACTTCATCAAGCAGAGCTTGCCGCCCGACGTAAACGAAATCTTTCGCCTTGTAAGAATGGTAAAGAAGATAATCTCTCCCGCGCGTGTCGCTCACAATGCTGCCGTGCCCCGGACACTTCCACGTCTCGTTGCCTTTGAGAATAGGGTTCTGAGGATTCTTCTCCCACGGCCCCAAAAGTTTGCGCGAGCGAGCCACACCCAGAGCGTAATTACACTCGCGCCCGCAACAGGCATTGCCCGAATAGAACATATAAAACCAACCCGCGCGCCGCAGGATAAATGGTCCTTCGACAAGCTGCGCTTCCCACGCCGCATCGTTGCGTATCAGTTCTCTTTTATCGCCGACGAGCCGCGTGCCGTCATTCGACAAACGCTGCGCCCAGATTGGCGTCGGCTGCTGGCGACTGTTGCCATCCTCTTTCCAGACCAGATAACGCTCTCCCTGCTCATCCGTCACAGCCACAGGATCAATCGAGCCAGCATCCTGACAGACGAGCGGGCCGTGATCCGTATATGGACCGGATGGACGCGTCGCCGTGGCGACTGCGACACACAGCGACCCCTCCTTTTTGTGCCCGACGTAATAGACGAAGTAGCGTCCGCGATACTCTGAGATTTCAGGTGCCCAGTAATTTCCATTTGACCACGCGGGACGTTTTTGAAAGACTGCGCCGACCATTTCCCAGTTGACCAGATCGCGTGAATGAAGAATCGGAAACTCGGGTGCCCATTCGGAAGAGGTCGCGGTGGCCCAGTAATCATTGCCCACACGGATGACTGAAGGATCGGGATAATCGCCCGCGACTGCCGGGTTTGAATACGTCGCGCTTGCGCCGCCTCTCTGTGCCAGCGCACAAGCCGCACTAATGATAATTAAAGCGCACGCCGATGCCGCTTCCCTTGCTTGAACTCCGAGCCGTTTCTTTCCCATCTTATTCGTTCCTCATTCTTGATTGTTGGCGAGCCTCTCGTTAGTCATCCTTTACGTCGTTTCAAGACGCGCGCCGATGTCCTTCCACACGCGCATGTCCGGTTGAAGCTCGCTTAACCAGATAGGTCTGGACGTGAATCTCCACGCCCTGCTTCTCCGGTTGCTCTATGCTCGACATCAAAGCTTCGACGGCGCGCTGGCCCAACTCTTCACGCGGCAAACAGACTGTCGTCAGAGGCGGGTCTGTCAGCGAAGCGAACGCGATATCGTCAAAGCCCACAATGGAAATGTCTCGCGGGATGTGTACGCCTGCGGCGCGCATCTCTCGCATCACGCCCAGAGCCATCATATCGTTAGCGGCGACCACAGCCGTCGGCAGCTCGCCCGCGCTTAACATCTCGCGCGCGATGCGCTGGCCGCTCTCCATGCGAAAGTCTCCCTCGTAGATTTCGGGCGGCGGTGCGCCGGGAAGATATTCGGCAAGCGAATCACGAAAAGCCTCGAAGCGTTTGACAGCCGAGCGCAAACGATTCGGCCCTCCGACATAAGCGAACCGTTGATGGCCGAACTCGACAAGGTGACGCACAGCCTCCTGAATCCCCGCAGCGTAATCAACAATCAGATTGCTCATGCAGGGGCCGACAGAGCCGAGGTCCAGAAAGACAACGGAGATGTGGCGGCGCGCGAGTTCGTCAATCAGAGACAGGTCCAGTTCCGAAGTCATCAGGGCCACGCCCGCAGCCTTGCGCTGGATGATGCGCCGCACGTAGTGCGATGTGCGCTCGGCATCGTAGTTCGTATTGAGCAAGAGCACATCATAGCCTCGCTTGAACGCTTCAGCCTCTATGCTTTTGACAAGCTCAGGGAAGAACGGATTCGCAATGTCTGAAACGATCACGCCGAGCATCTGGCTGCGCCCCGAAGCGAGACTGCGCGCGTGCGCGTTCGGATAGTAGCCACACTTCTCTATCGCGCGCTCAACGCGCTCGCGCGTCTCCGCAGAGACAAACCTCGTGTTGTTGATAACGTGCGAAACGGTCGCCGTCGAAACTCCCGCCTCGCGCGCCACGTCTTTGATACGCATTACATTAAGGGATGAGGGCAGAGGGATGAGGGATGAAAGAAGAGCTATTCAAGTTGAATTGTTTCTTATTCATCCCTCATCCCTCATCCCTGCTCTTTCGCGCCCTCGGCTGCCGATACAACGTAGATGCCGGGTTGTTTCCGTGTCGCGTGATTATACTCGCGCGCAACCACCTCCCGGAACTTTTCAAGCGAGCCGTGACGAACCAGATTGACGGTGCAGCCGCCAAAGCCGCCGCCCGTCATGCGCGCTCCAATCGTCGCCTCCGACAGGCTCATTGCCACTTCAACCAACGTGTCCAGCTCGTAACAACTAACCTCATAATCATCTCGCAGAGACTCATGCGAGAGCAGCATCAAGCGGCCCATCTCCTGAAAGTCGCCGGAGCGCAACGCGTCTGCTGCGGCGAGCGTGCGCGCGTTCTCCGTCACCACGTGGCGACAGCGCGAGCGCACAGGCTCAGGCAAACGCTCCTCATATTTTTCAAACTCTTCGACGGAGACATCGCGCAGAGCTTGTATGCCGGGTAAGACTTCGCCGAGCAACTCTACGCCGCGCTCACACTCTGCGCGCCGCGTGTTGTACTCGGAAGAGGCCAACTGATGCTTCACGCGCGAGTCGCAGATGACGACAGCAATCTCTTCATCCTTCATTGGTATCTCTTGCGTCTCAAGCGAGCGGCAATCAATCAAGAGCGCATGATCTTTCCGCCCCAGCGTGACTACGAGTTGGTCCATGATGCCGCACATTGTCCCGACATACTCATGCTCCGCCTTCTGGCCCGCGAGCGCGAGCGCAACGCGATCAACTTCAACGCCGTTGAGAGTCAGCAGAGCCAGCCCGACAGAAATCTCCAGCGCGGCGGAAGATGAAAGCCCCGCGCCAACAGGCACGTCGGATTCAATCAAAAGGTCTGCGCCTGAGAGCAAAGCGCCGCGCGACTCAAGCACACGCGCCACGCCCTCAACGTAATCAAGCCAGACGTGACGCTGCCTCTCGCTCTCAACGTCCAGATCAAATTCCAACAACTCATCTCTATTCACCGAACGCACTCTCACGCGGCGATCATCTCTGGCGGCTGCGGCCACGACAGTGCCGTAATCAATCGCCATCGGCATCACGAAGCCGTCGTTATAGTCCGTGTGCTCGCCAATCAAGTTGACGCGGCCCGGCGCGCGAAACAGGCGCGCGTCTCTCCCGTACTCCTCCCTGAAATCTCTACGCAATGCTTGCAGGTCAATCACTGCGATCCGTCTCCTTTGGACCACACCACAGGCTCGACATGAGAGCGCAACTCCGCAGCCTTCTCTTCCGCGAGCGTGTCGTTGATGAACATGCCTGCGCCAGTCTCGCTGCCCGCAAGATATTTAAGTTTCGTCGCCGTGCGAAGCGGCGGGTAGAACTCTATATGAAAGTGATAATGATCGTATGAGCCGCCGTCCGAAGGCCGCCCGTGCAGGACCATCATGTAAGGGAAAGAGAGATTGAACAGCTTATCGTAAGCCACAAGAATCATCTTGAGCATGGCGGCGAGGTCGCGCTGCTCTGCGCGGGTCATGTCCGTCAAAGCTTGCAGGTGGCGCGACGAAAAGATGTTCACCTCGTAAGGGTAACGCGCGTAGAAAGGAATCACTGCGAGGAAAGATTCGTTCTCCGCGACAACCCTTCTCCCGTCACGACGCTCTTCCGCCGCGATGTCGCAGATCAGGCAGCGTCCCGTCTTCTCTTTGTGCGCGGCGCATTGCTCCAATTCGCGCGCGACGCGCGGCGGCGTGAACGGGTAAGCGTAAATCTGCCCGTGCGGATGATGCAGCGTGACGCCGATGGCTTCGCCCTTGTTCTCGAAGATGAAGACGTAATCAACGAACGGGAGCGCGCCGAGTTCTTTGAAACGATCTGTCCAGACCTGGACCAATTTTTCAATCTGCTCGACAGGCTCACTCGCCAGCGTCGCGCTATGATGCGGCGTATAGACGATGACTTCGCAAACGCCTTTGCCCGGACGCACGGGATAAAGCTCTGTACCTTCAACAGCAGGCTCAGGCGGGTCGGGCCGGAGGCTCGGAAAGCGATTCTCAAAAACAACGATGTCGTAATAGCTCTCAGGAATTTCAGTCGGGAATCCGCCGGGCTTCGTCGGGCAGAGCGGGCAGAAATCCGCCGGAGGCAGAAACGTGCGATCCTGACGATGCGTCGCCGTCGCCACCCATTCGCCAAGTAAAGGATGCCAGCGAAGCTCAGACACGACGTTCTTCCTCCGCGACAGGGTTCGGTTTAGGCTCAGTGCCTTCCGACTTAACCTCTAAAGAAGACACAGCAGCTTCCGCTTCATCTTCAAAAGTGTAGAAGATGAGGTAGCGTCCGTCTGCAAGTGTAATCTGTCTTCGTTTCATAACTATTTCCGTAGGGGCAGGGCTAGTCCCTGCCC
>JBAWGU010000391.1:0-10829 GCA_049593215.1 Pyrinomonadaceae bacterium | reverse complement strand
CCCACGGCTCACGCCGTGGGCTACATTCTGCTGTGCCTACGGCACTACTGGTCTTCGCTTCATTCCGAAATTTCGTAACCCTTACGAATCTTCGTACACCATCGGAAATCGCCACCAATACACTTCCATGTAGGGACAATCAAGCGAAACCTAAACCGCTCGCTGTTCGTAGAAGCGCAATGAATAGTTTGCTCACGCGCTCTTTGGCAGGCATGAAGGCGCGCGCCGTTTGATTGGTTCAATCGTCTTCAATTAAACTAATCGGGTAACGAAGCAGATCAGACCTTCCCTGTCAGCATTCAAAATTCTGTTCGTTGTGTGAGGCTAGACTAACGCTCATACGCTCAAATCTTTTTTTTCAAACTTGCTGTGCGCTCTTGAAAGGAGTTCTCTCAGGATGAAAGCCCTCAGAAAGAGAAATGTCTCTTATCCGTTAATCATTGCTCTACTGCTCTCGCTCTCTGCGCCTCTGTTTGCTCAAACCCCGGATGGCGCGGGCGGTTCTTCTTCTTCAGTCCCCAAGATTGTTTTTGAAAAATACACTCTGCCGAACGGACTTCAGGTCATCCTTCATGTTGATCGAAAGATTCCGGTCGTTCACGTCAACGAGTGGTTTCACGTCGGCTCGAAGAACGAGCGCATAGGCCGCACAGGTTTCGCGCACCTCTTCGAGCACATGATGTTTGAAGGCTCGAAGAACGCGAACCAGAAATATTTCGCTTACGTCGAAAAGGCCGGAGCGAATCTCTTTGAAGGCGGCGTCAACGGCACGACCAACTGGGATCGCACCAACTATTTTGCGACAGTGCCATCGGCCAATCTTGAAAATATTCTCTGGCTCGAATCCGACCGACTGGCGACGCTCACGGACGCGCTGACGAAGGAGAAACTCGATAACCAGCGCGACGTGGTGAAGAACGAGCGTCGGCAGGGGCTTGAGAATCAACCCTACGGGCGTTGGATCAAGCTGGTCTTTGAAAATCTTTACCCGAACCGCCATCCTTACGCCAACGATGTTATCGGCAGCCACGAAGATTTGACTGCCGCCTCCGCAGATGACGTGCGCGATTTCTTCAAGACCTACTACACGCCGAACAATCTCTCGCTAGTCATCGCCGGAGATTTCGATCCGGCGGAAGCCAAACGGCTCATCGAAAAATATTTCGGCACGATTCCGGCTGGTCCTGCGCTTGATCGCCCACCGAAAGATTTTCCGAAACTCGATAGCGAGCGCATCGTCGAAGTGAAAGACCGCGTGCCGCAGGAGCGCACGTATTTCGCGTGGCACACGCCTGCTTTTTTTGACCCGGGCGATGGAGAACTCGATTTAGTTTCCACAATCCTGACAGACGGACTCAACGCGCGTCTTAACAAGATTCTGGTCTATGACAAGCAGCTTGCTTCCGACGTGGTTTCGTTCCAGTGGTCCATGGAGAACGCTGGCCGCTTCATGCTCTGGGCCACTGCGCGCCCCGGCGCATCGCTCTCTCAGGTCGAACAGATCGTGACGGACGAAATCGCGCGTCTAGCCAAAGACGGCCCGATGCAGGAAGAATTAGATCGCGCGAAGACAAAATGGGAATACGGTTTTGTCACGGGCCTTGAGCGCATCGGCGGCTTCGGCGGCAAGGCAGACATTCTCAACCAGTACAACACATTCTTAGGCGACCCGAACAAGTTTGAAGCGGACGTTGCGCGACATCGCAACGCGACCGCAGATGGCGTGCGCGATGTGGTCAATAAGTATTTGAACACGCGCAACCGTTTGCTCGTTCGCTTCCATCCTGAAACTTCCGCGCGTGAATCGCAGATCGCGCTTGACCGCTCGAAGATGCCGCCGCTCGGTGCAGACCGCAGCTTTACTGTCCCCGAAGTGAAGACCGCCAAACTCGACAACGGCATGGAAATTTTCGTAGTCGAGCGACACGATCTGCCGAAGGTGGCCGTGACGCTGGCGACGCGCGCGGGCAGCATCAATAACCCGTCGGGCAAAGACGGCCTTGCAGATTTGTCCATCGAAGCGATGAAGCGCGGCACGAAGACGAAGAAGGCTCTTGAGATTGATGACGCACTCGGCGATCTGGGAACTGCTGTCGGCGGTTTCGCCGGACGCGAACGCGCATCGCTCGGCTTTGAAGTTCTCAAACGCAATCTCACGCCAGCTCTCAACATCTTCTCAGACATCGTGCTCAATCCTTCTTTCCCTGATGCCGAATTGGACCGTGAAAAGAAGCAGCGTCTTGACGCTCTCTCGCAAGAGGCGCAGGACCCGAACGCGATTGCGAATCTCATCGGCCCGATGCTGGCGTTCGGCGCGGACCATCCTTACGGACGCCCGAATCGCGGTCTGCCTTCTACGGTGCAGAGCTTCACGCGCGATGATTTCGTCAAGTTCCACGACACTTACTGGAAGCCCGGCGGCTCTGCCATGGTCTTCGTCGGCGACATCACGCTCGCGGAGGCGACGGACCTTGCGCGCAGGAATTTTGGAAACTGGTCGGGCGCTGCGCCTCCTTCCGCGCCAATCCCTGCGCCGCGTCCCGTCGGGGCTGGCAAAGTCTATCTCGTTGATCGTCAGGATGCGGCGCAGACAGTCGTGATGCAAATACTGCCCGCGCCCAAGCGAAAGACGGATGAGTATTACGCTTTAACTCTCGCGGATGCTGTGTGGGGCGGCGGCTTCGGCACGCGGCTCAACTTGAACCTGCGCGAAGACAAAGGCTACTCATACGGCGTCTTCTCTTTTCCCTCGCTCTATTCGCAGTACGGCGTCTGGCAATCTTCGGGCGGCGTGCAGACGAACAAGACGAAAGAATCCGTCATCGAGTTTGTCAACGAACTCAAGAACATCTCCGGCGCGAAGCCGATCACGGAGACAGAGCTTGCTGCCGCGAAAGCCAACCGCATACGCGGCTACGCGCAGCAGTTTGAATCCCTCGGGCGCATCGCGGATCAGATTGCTCAACTCTGGGCGCAAAATCTCCCGATGTCGGATTTGCAACGCGAGACCGGAGAACTTGAAAAAGCATCCCTCTCATCCGTCAACGCCGTCGCGCAAAAGTACGCCACGCCCAACGGCACGATGCTCCTACTCGTCGGCGACCTCTCGAAAATAGAAGCGGGAGTGCGCGAGCTAAACCTCGGCGAGATCGTCATCCTCGATGCGGAGGGCAAGCAAGTCGCTAAGAAGTAGCGGCAAACTGCAAATGATGAACGAGGAATGAAAAGCTGTCTGTTGTCCTTTGTCCGTAGTCCGTTGTTATTCGTTTTTACAACTGACCACTGACAACGGACTACGGACAGCTTTTCTTTCATCCTTCAATTTTGTAATTTAGCGAACGCCCTCGTTACCCTTTCTACACATCATCATCTTAAATTCCTTCGTATCTCCCTATCTCAATTGATTGGAACAACATTTATGCGAAGGAAAGTTGCAGCCCTTTTAATCGTCTGGCTGTTTGTCATTCAACTCTCATGCGGCGGGCGCGGCGGCGGCGGAGAAGTGGCGACGGGCGCGAGGCCCGCTCCGCATTTCAAGCCCGGCTTCAACCTCTTCAGTCCTGAGCAGGACATCGAGATGGGGCGTCAATCCGCGCAACAGGTCGCGCAGCAAGTCCCGATTCTGAATGATGCTCAGACGGTCAATTACATACGCAGTCTCGGCGCAAAGCTCGCCGCGAAAGCTCCCGGCTTCAGCTTTCCTTATCAATTCAACGTCGTCGCCACGCGCGACATCAACGCTTTCGCTCTGCCCGGCGGCTTCGTCTTTGTCAACGCGGGCGCGATTGCCGCCGCAAAGGATGAAGGAGAACTCGCAGGCGTGATGGCCCATGAAATCTCTCACGTCGCGTTGCGTCACGGGACCAATCAAGCTTCCAAAGCCTACATCGCAAACGCTGGCATCGGCATTCTGAGAACGCTCGCAGGAGGCAGCCGTCATCCAGACATGGACCAAGCCATACGCTCCATCGGCGGGCTTGGAGCCAACATGGTCTTCCTCAAATTCGGACGCACGGCAGAAAGTCAGGCAGACCTCGAAGGCGCGCGTCTGATGGCTTCAGCAGGCTACGACCCGCGCGACATGGCAGCCTTCTTTCAAACACTGCAAGCGAAAGGCGGTGCGCGTGCGCCGGAATTTATGAGCGACCATCCAGACCCCGGCAATCGCATTCAAGCTATCAACAACGAGCTACGCACCTTGAGCGTCAACTCAAACCCTGTTCACGACACGAACGAGTTCGAGCAGGTCAAAGCAAGACTCACAGGCAACAACCCTGCGCTCAACTCTACTAACAAGCCTTCGCGCGTCGGCCCCGGCGACCCTGAAAATAATAAATCTACGTCGAGACCCGAACCGCCCGCCGCTTCCTTCACGCAGTTTCAGGCGCGCGACGGCTCGTTCGCTCTCCAATATCCACAGAATTGGGACGCGCTCGTCGCGGACGATGCCAACATGATCTTCGCGCCGAAAGGAGCTTACGGACAGATAGACGAATCCGTAGTCGTCACGCACGGCATCTTCATCGGCGCAGTCTCGCCGCAAGCACAAGACCTTGCAGATGCCAACGCAGCCTTCGTCCAACATCAGATTGAGAGCAATCAGGATTTCCGTCTGGTGCGTCAGCCGCAGGAGATTAATTTCGGAGACAGGCGCGGCTACGCCACCGTCGTCGCTGGTCCATCAACCGTTACAGGCGTCATCGAAGTTGACATAATCTATACCACTGCCACCTCCGACGGGCGACTCTTCTACTTAATCACGATGGCCCCCGAAGACGAGTTGGACACATACAAAAACGCCTTCGAGCAGATTATCAGGAGCGTGCGGCTGGCTTAGATAAAGGCAGAATAAAAATCTGCGCTGGATCGTCTGGCTTATTCAAGCCCGACAGGTAATAATCATCCACCGCACGAAGGAAGGAATCCGAACGATCTTGAAACGACTCGTCATAGCCGTTCTGTTGCTCATGCTCTGCGCTTTATGCGGCATGGCCCAATCACGTAATAAACGCACAACTGCAACGCCACGCACGCAGCCCATCGTTGACATACGCCAGATTGATTTCAGAAATTTTACATACACGCTCGACGGCAGGGCATACAATCTCAGAGACGGCTTCTATGCTGGCAACGTCGCACCCGATACGCAGTGGAGTCTCGGAATGGCTGACGGCCCATACTACGGCGACCTCACCGGAGATAAAAAGGACGAGGTTGCCTTCATCCTCCGTCACGGCCCGACTGAAACTCCCAACGCCGCCGAAGCGCGCGTCTATACCCTACAGAACGGCCAGCCCATCTTGCTCGCAACTTTCATCGTCGCAGATTCAATCAACTGCGAGCTGGACCACTACCTGAAAATCGAAGACGGCACAATCACCATCGAGCGCATCTACGGCAAAGACTCACAGTGCGACCACAACGAAGTCACACAGTATCGCTGGAACGGCGACCACTTCGCGCCTGTCGGGACTATCAAAAGGATGCCTTGCCGGTGTATGTAATAAAGGTAAGATAGTCTCTTAACTTGATGATATGTATTCTGGTATATTCGTATAAGTTGAGGGCAACAGTTATGGCAAATAGGAAGAACATACATGTAGTGCCCCGTAGTGGGGCTTGGGTAGTTAGGAAGGAAGGAAGCAGCCGCGCACCCTCTACTCATAGCACTCAGCGTGAGGCTATTAAGGCAGCGCGAGAAATAGCTCGCAATCACAGCAGTGAACTCATCATACACCGTAGTGATGGGCGAATCCGGGACAGAGATAGCTATAATAGTGATCCGTTGCCGCCGAAAGAACCTCGTAAGGTTTTGTTCCCCGACAACTTGAGTAGTACCAGCAAGAAAGCGATTAAGAACGCCGTTAATGAAGTTGTGCGTGAGTCACAGAGTAGTTCCAGAACTGAATAGAGGGACTAATCAAGTAATTAGCCGTTGACATGACCCTCTTTATTGATTTCTGATCTGACAGACCTCACATGCCAAGAATTCCTAAAAACAGAATTCCTGCGAATTTTGTAAAAGACGTTTTTATCAACTGTCCTTTCGATGATCAGTACCTGACTCTATTCAACGCCATAGTCTTCACTGTTCACGACATGGGCTTCAGGCCAAGATGTGCTCTTGAAGCACGCAACGCCGGACAGATTAGGCTGCATAAAATCCTAGATATTATCTCGGAATGCAAGTACAGCATTCATGATCCTTCACGTACTGAACTCGACAGCATCTACGGCCTTCCTCGATTTAATATGCCGTTAGAACTCGGTCTTGATTTGGGTTGCAAGAGATATGGTCTGGACTATCAACAGGAGAAAGTTCTCCTGGTTATGGATATAGAGCAGTACAGGTATCAGAAATTTATTTCTGACATCGCAGGGCAAGATATTTACGCGCACAACGGCGATGAGCAGCAAGTGATTGATGTTGTGCGGGAGTGGCTCAGGCCAGAACTAGACTCTCGAACCATTATTATCCCGAGCGGCGATGAAATCTATAAGCGATACCAGGCTTTTCAAAGCGCATTACCCTCTATCTGTGCCAAGAGGCACTGGAATCCAGCGAGGCTTAGATTTACTGATTTCTCATCCGCTGTAGCGGAGTGGATCGATGCCAACAGCTTTCACACACTAAAACCCAAACGACGCAGGAAGTCTTGAAAGCGCGGGTCTGTGCGGAGGTTGTCGAGGTGCGGGTCAACCTTGAGATAGGTGATGCCGACGGCGTGTTCACGCTCGGCTTGGGCGAGCCAGTGGAAGGCTTCGTCCGTTTCGCCGAGGATGGCGTAGATGACTGCGATCTCGTAGGGCGTGACGCCTTTTCGCTCGGAGTGTGCGAGAAGGTCTTCGAGGGTTTGTCTGGATTCTTCTGTGCGCCCACTTGCGGCAAGCACGTGCGCGAGCTTGGCCTTCGTGGTTGGCGTGTCTCCGGCGAAGGCGCGTTCCTTTTCGAAAATCTCGAAGGCTTCCTCGTGCATTCCTTTGTGCTCGTAAGCCCAGCGCAGAACGGCGTGCGCGCCGACTGAGCCGGGGTCAAGGTCGAGTGCGTGATGACATTGCGCTATCGCTTCATCGAAGCGGCGCGCGAAGTAGAGGACGTTTGCGCCAGCAGTGGCGAGGATTGGCGATTGCGGGTTGATGGCCTGCGCGGCTTCAATCTCTTCGACGGCTTCGTCGTGTTCGCCCATCGCGGTCAGACAGAGAGCGTGCCAGTGATGAGCCGTCGTGTAGTTAGGGTTGAGGATGACAGCGCGCCTGAAATGTTTAGACGAGCCTTCCCAGTCGCGTTCATAGTTGAATTTGATGAAGGCGAGCGAGACATGGCCTTCAGCAAGATTCTCATCAGCCTCTACGGCTTTCAGGGCAAACTCTTTCGCTTTGTCAAAAGCATTGGCGGGCGGCGGCTCAACGTACCAGTTGAGCAGAGCATAGCAGTCTGCAAGATTGGCGTAGGCCAGCGCAAAGAGCTTGTCTTCTTCAACTGCGCGCTCAAAATTTGTGATGGCTCTCTGGATACCTTCGGGCGTGCGTTTGAGCATGTGATAGCGGCCAGCCTGATAGAGTTGGTGCGCCTGGCTGCTGACGGGATGTTGCGTGCCCGGAGTGAGAATGTTTCTCGCAGGACGGGGCGTCGCTCTGGTCGCATTTTTCGCCGCCACCGGAGAATGCTCGCCACTCATCTCCAACGCGCCGCTAATTCTTGCTTCGATTCGGCCACCCGTAGGATTGCCAATCTTTTTCAGCAGGCGCGCAAACTCTGCGTGCGAGCGCAGCGAATCGAATTGCGGCTCAACGCCCAGCCAGACGAGCCAAGCATCGCGGTCTGCAAAGGCTTGTTTGAGAAGCTTGATGGCCTCGTCCTTATTTCCAAGATTGGAATGAACGAGCGCAAGGTGATAAGAGGAGACAAAGCGCGTGTCGGAAAGAGTCTGCAACTGTGCGAGCACTTCCATTGCTTTCTCTCTGTTGCCAGCCGCAGCGTAAGCCGCGCCCAACCCCGCCAGAACGAACGGACTCCCACCTAAAATCTCAACAGCCTTAGCCGCTTCATTGATCGCCTCTTCATATCTTCCGGCCTGACGTAGAGACCAACTGTAGCCGTAATGCCCTATGCCGTAGGATGGCTCGTCATGTGTCAGCTTGCCGTATTCCGCGATGCTTTCCTGATAACGGCGCGCGTAATAATAGGACCAGCCAAGATTGTGCCTGTTATAAGGCGAGAGAGGATCAAGCTCAAGCACGCGGCGCGCTCTTCTGCCTGCCTCTTCAAAGCGCGCCTCAATCGTCAAGAGATGACTGTACCAGAGAGACGCAGACGCGGAATTGGGATTAAGCTCAAGCGCGCGCTTGTGCTTGCTTTCGGCAGACTCCCAATCGTAATCACAACTCATAATGGCGAAGCCGAGTGAGCTGTAGGCTTCTGCGAGTGTCACGTCCAACTCGACCGCCTTTGATGCCGCTTCCTTTGCCGCCGCGAAACATTCTGCCGCAGGCATCACGCCATAGACGCCTATCCAGTTGTAGTAATCTGCGATGCCGACGTAAGCCGCAGCGTATTTAGGATCAATCGCAACGGCCTGATAATAGCAGGTGATGGCTTTGGCGAATCCTTCTTCCGTAAACGAGTTCCAGTAATAACGCCCGCGCAGGTAAGCCTCAAAAGCTTCGGCGTTATTCGTTCCGCGCTTGGCGAGGCGCGAGCGTTCCACGCCTGTCAGTTGCGGGACCAGAGCTTCAGCTACCTGCGCCGAGATTGCATCTTCAAGACCAAGAACATCTGCGAGCATCTCATCGAATTGACTGGCCCAGACCGTCGCCTTCTTTACAACGTCTAAGAGTTGCACGGAGACGCGTATGCGATTACCGGCGCGGCGTATCCACCCGTCAACGACGAAGCTGACACCGAGTTCGTTTCCAGCAGCGAAAGGGTCTGCCTCTCTGCTTCCGTAACGCTGCACGGAACTGGTCGGGCGCACCGTGAAGCGGCCAATGTTGCTGAGGCGCGTCACGAGCGCATCGGCCAACCCGACGCCCAGATAGCTGTCGTCGGCGCTGCCGGACTGCATCGGAATCATGATTTTGAGCGGCAGCACTGCGACAGTCTTTTCTCTAGCCACTGTCTGCCCGCTCACAGGCGGAAACATTGTGGCTGTTCTGGGAATAAAGTAGGAAGCGGAAACCGCGCGCCCTTCCAAGTGGTTTGTAATATCTTTGCTTAACTGCTCTGCGGATTGGTAGCGTTTGGTCTGCTCCTTTTGCAGAGCTTTCAAAATAATATTGTCAAGATTGCCTTCGAGTTCCTTACGCAGTCCTTCAAGGGTCGAGCCTCTAGATTGACACAAGCGCTCTAAGGTAGCCGCACGCTTATTGACGGAGCTAATCGGCAAGATGTTATCGGGAGAGCCGACGATGTGGCTCGGATGCACAGGCTCTTCTTCACAGATGATGCGCGCCATCTCGTATGGAGAGCGGCTGGGGAAGACGTAAGGGCTGTGACCCGTTAAAAGCTCGTAGAGCAAAATTCCCAGACTGTAAATATCGCTCGCGGGCGTCACCATCTCGCCGCGCACCTGTTCGGGGCTGGCATACTCCGGCGTCATCAGCCGCACCTCTGTCGCCGTCGGCGGCGCAGTGTCGAGCGCAAGCTCAGGATTGAGGAGCTTGGCAATACCGAAGTCTAAGAGCTTGGGCACGCGCGCGGCAGTGACGAGGATGTTGCTGGGCTTGATGTCGCGGTGTATGACAAGATTCTGATGCGCGTAATGAACGGCATCGCAGACCTGCCGGAAAATCTTGAGGCGTTCGGGAATGGTAAGTTTGTGCAGGTCCGAGTAGCGGAAGAGATTCTGTCCCTCTATGTACTCCATGACGAAATAGGGAAGCCCATCCGTCGTCGTTCCACCGTCAAGCAGCAGCCCTATGTTCAAGTGGTCAAGGCTGGCAAGTATCTGACGCTCGCGGCGGAAGCGGCGCAGTATAAAATCCGTATCCATGCCGCGTTTGATGAGCTTGATTGCCACGCGCTTCTGGTATTCGTCGTCGGCGCGCACGGCCAGATAAACAGAACCCATCCCGCCCCGCCCAATCTCGCGCACCAGCCTGTAAGGACCAATCCGATTCCCGATTAACGATGAGGATTCAACGCCATCTGTATTAGTGTTGAAACTCTCGGCGTCGGAAGGCTTTTTGAAATTTCCCGCTTGCTCATAAGAATCAATGCGCGTGTGGACCTCCTGCATCAGCGACTCGTCCCCGGCGCAGGCTTCACGCAAAAATGCCTCGCGCTCGCCCGACGGACGCCCAAGCGCAGCATTAAAAATCTCTTCAACTTTCTTCCAATGTTCAGAATGCATGTATTACTTATTGCTGTTCTCTTGATTGTGAGTTCTTAAGTTTCGACCTGATTGTGGCCGCGAATAAAGTCTGAGACCTAAGCCTTATCCAAACTCTGGGAACGCGCACTTGTCATCCTATTTTTACGAGGCGGGCGCTTCTTACCGGATATGAGCAACACAGACATTCGATGCAACACTGATCGCATCAAGTATAAATGACCTGCGGAGTTGTATCAACACCGCCTGAAGTAGAGAGGCAGGGAGAGGGGCGGTTGAGCCTTATTCAACTGTCAGAGTTGAATAAGGCTCATAAAGTTCGGAATCGAAGGGGCATGACGCAGTTTGTTAGAACGAAAGCCGCACGCCTAGTTGAACCTCGCGGCCCGGCGTTGCTGCTTCCGTGATGGTGCCGAACTGCGGGTTGTTCACGAAACGGTTGGGCATTCCGAGATTTGTGTGGTTGAGCGCGTTAAATGCTTCGGCGCGAAATTGGAC
>JBAWGU010000390.1:0-1501 GCA_049593215.1 Pyrinomonadaceae bacterium | reverse complement strand
TCTTCTTTGCGTCTTTGCGCCTTTGCGTGAAACAATCTGTTCCGTTATTAGCTGCTCTGAGTTAGTTCTTATCTTCTCTTTTTATTCTTTGTATCCTTCGGGATGCTCTTGTAACCAATTCCATGCTGATTCGATAATCACACGTAGGTCTTGCATGGATGGTTGCCAGCCAAGCTCGCGTTTGATTTTGTCGGAGCTGGCGATGAGGACGGCAGGGTCGCCCGGGCGGCGTGAGCCTGTGCGGACGGGGATTGGGCGGCCTGTGACGGCGCGTGCGGTCTCTATCACCTCGCGCACGGTGTAGCCGTCGCCGCCGCAGCCGAGATTGTAGATGCTGCTGCGCTCTTCCAAAATATTGAGGGCAAGTATGTGCGCGCGCGCGAGGTCAACGACGTGAATGTAATCGCGCACGCACGTCGAATCGCGCGTCGGGTAATCTTCGCCGAATATTTCAACATGCGTGCGAGTGCCTGCGGCGGCTTGAAGAACAATCGGGATGATGTGCGTCTCAGGATTGTGGTGCTCGCCGCATTGACGTGTTGCGCCCGCCGCGTTGAAGTAGCGCAGGGAGGCATAGCGCAACTGGTAAGCCCCTTCGTACCAGCGAAGCGCGCGCTCGAAGGCGAGTTTGGTCTCGCCGTAAGGGTTGGTTGGATTGGTCGGATCGCTCTCTTCAATCGGTTGCTTCTCAGGCTCGCCGTAGACGGCTGCCGTTGAAGAGAAGACGATGCGCTTAACTTTCGCCTCGCGCATCGTGTCTAAGAGAGCAAGACCTGCGGCCACGTTGTTGCGATAATACTTTGCCGGATGCTGCACGCTCTCGCCGACGATTGAATCCGCAGCCATGTGAATCACAGCTTCGATTCCGTTTTCCGTGAGCGTGCGCCTGAGCGTCTCGCCGTCCATCAAATCGCCTTCGATGAATTTCGCTTCCGCGTTGACAGCCGCGCGATGGCCTTTATAGAGACTGTCGTAAACAACTGTCTCGTGTCCGTCCCTGATTAACTCTTCCGCGACAACGCTGCCGATGTAACCCGCTCCGCCCGTGACCAGAACACGCATGATTGTCTCTTCCTCGCTCGACACATACGCCTGCGCATGAAAGCGCCGCAGATGCTCTGTCGTTCTCAAACTTTTTTAGATTTTTAATGCGCTTCCAATAATAACACGCGGGAAGCTTTGAGGGGCTTGTGCGACTTTCCGCAGTTGTTGATGAGAGGATTGCTGTTGAGAGAACAGCGCGGTTTGATAACAACTCAGCCAATCTACCGGCTACTGGCTACTGAATGCTGACTACTGTTTCACGTTGTCGCCGCTTTGGGTTGAGCATTGGAGTTTGAAGCTGCCTGCGAGGCTTCGTTGGGCGCGTAGTAGAGGATGCGGTTGCAGTTGTCGCAGATGATAACTTCGTCGCCGCGCCGGACCTGAGCCATCACTTGCGGGCGCAGCGCCATGAAGCAGGCTGTGCAGGAGCCGTTGCGCGCCTCTGCCACAGCGATGC
>JBAWGU010000389.1:0-6770 GCA_049593215.1 Pyrinomonadaceae bacterium | reverse complement strand
CTCCCTGTCGAAGCCGAGTATTCTCCAAGCGCAGAGCGTCAACGCCCACACCAGCGCCATCATTAGTTTGCTCAAGCGCGTCCTCTGATTCATCGGAGTTCTCCTCTCGATAATTTCAACGGTGCTCTAGCTCCAACAGATTGACTAGAATATCGCCTGAGCCTTTAACAAGGCTCTGCTTCTTCGCGGTATCCTTAGTCACGACAGGTTTCTGCGCGGAGTGTTCGGTCAAAAATGCGCGCGTCTTTCTCGCCAGCGCAGAATCATCAATCGCGCCCTTCTCGCTCTTGAAGGCGGCGTCTCTTGCCGCTTCGAGTTCGGCGACGGGCGAGGCGGACCAGACCATCCAGAATTTTTCCGTGCCCGATTGCCCGCCGAAGTTGTTCCAACCCGTTTGCATCTGATGGTTGGCGTCGAGGCGCGCGGAGCCTTCGTTTCTTTTCGGCGTCGGATAGAGCAGCGTCAGGCTCATCGCTCCTTGATTGTCCAATCCTTCGTTGAGCAGGTAGAGGTAGCCTGCTTGATTGCTCTCGGCGTTGAGGCGAAACTTGTAGCCGTTTTCAAAAATCTCCTGACCCGAAGAATCGAACGGCTCTTGATAAGGCTTGCCGTCGCGCATCTTTTGCACGGTTAGCCAGTAGCTCAAAGAACGCTCTGAAGCTGTTGAGGCTGTTGCGGAAGTTACCACGCCCTCCTGATGCGCCTGCTCATTATTCTTTGCACGTAAGCCGGACCAGATTAAGAAACTAACAGCCCCGATAAGAAGAGATGCGGCGACGATAAAGATCGCAAGCCTGCCCGCGCGTTTCTGAACGACAGGTGCAGGAGTAGCATCTATGGTCAGGCTTTTTGTAGAAGCTTCTCCGTAGATGTCGCACGCAGAGTCTTCTGCGTCGCCGGTTAAAGCCTGTTCCATCGCGTCTCCGAAATCGCGCGCTCTTTTGTAACGATCCTCCGGCTCAAACGAGAGCGCTCGGAGAATTGCCGCTTGAGCAGATTCGGGCAGCGCGGGACGCAACTCTTTCGGCTTCAGGCGAACGCCCTCGCGCTGCATCTCCATCAACTGAAACAGCGACTCAGGTTTGAACGGTCTGCGGCCTGTGACCATCTCGTATGCAATCACGCCGAGCGCGTAGATGTCGCTCGCGGCTGTCTCCACCTTCTCGCCGCGCAACTGTTCGGGCGACATGTAAATGATAGTGCCCGCCATGATAGGGACGATGGTGCTTGGAGCAATGAGTGAGTTTCTCACTTTGGCGATTCCGAAATCTATGATCTTGACCTGCTCGTCGCCTCCGTCCAGAGCTTGCAGCATGACGTTCTCAGGTTTGAGGTCGCGGTGATAGATGCCCTTTTCGTGAACCGCACCGAGGGCCGCGCAGACCTGCTTGAGCACGCAAGCCGCGCGCTCGAACCCCATCCCTTCAAGCCGCATGATCGAGCGCAAGGGCACTCCGTCAACATATTGCATCACAAGGTAGGGCTTGCCATCCGGCAGCTCACCCGTGTCGAGTATGCCCACGATGCCCGGATGATCAACGCGCGTGAGCGCCTCTTTCTCCTGCTGAAACTTGCGCACTGCCCATTCATTCTGAAGAGACTTTTCGAGCAGCACCTTAACCACGACAGGCTTGTCCAGGAGCCTGCGGTCGCGCGCCAGATAGATCGCGCCGATGCCGCCGTGCCCTAACTCTTTCTCAACGAAGTAACGCCCGCCAAGCATCATTCCGATCAAGTCTTCCGGCGCTGGCATCACCGTTTGATTCAACATGGACACGGATGGGGCTGAAGCAGTAGCTGTTGAAGATTCCTGCGGGGCCGACTGGTCCACAGGCGCAGCGGAAGCTGGCGATGAGGGAGAGGGTTGTCGCAAATTTTGATGATCGTATTTAGGGGGCATTATTTCTTTCCATGACACCGGCCTTCGTGAGATGAGCATCACGAAATTTACCGGTAAGGTCTGCTACCTCGACACGACAGCGAGTGAGAAGTCTTTGTTCAAGCCGGGTAAGGCGCGCGGGTTCTGGTGAAAACTGGTTTCGAGGCGGACGCGGTTGCTGACGAAATCGAAGAGTTCTCCGGCTGTGACGATCTTATCGTTATTGATGTCAGCTTCTCCGCTCAAGCCTTCGATGAGTGACCATGTGAAAATGCCGTGGCCGCCACCCCACGCCGGACTCTCCTGCGAGACCTCGTTGACATCCGAAGAGGTCAGGACGGCTCTGCCCGTCTCTCTATAGAGCTTTGCGGCGTAGAGATTGAAGACATTGTTTTCTGTATGCTCAAGGCCGCGCCCGGTGACGAGTTTCGCGCCGCTGAGTCCCGCGCTGTGGCAGGCGTCCACGAAAACGACTACTCGCTCGGCGCGCACGCTGTGGTCCAGCATCTCCTGTAAATCGGACATCGGCAAAGCAGTGTGCGGCATATCTGCGACCTTCGTGTCGTGGAGCAGAAAGTAGAGTTTTTGTGGCGCGTAAGGATCAGGAGCGCCGTGCCCGGCAATGAAGAGGAAGATTAGATCATTCGGTCCGGCCTTTGGCAGAAAGCGAGTCAGAGCGGCGCGCACGCCCTCGCTCGTCGCCGCTTCATTCTCCAGATAGAGAATGTCTGAAGGCGCAAACTTGCCGCCCTCCGGCTTCTCTAAAAAAGCACGAATAGCACGCGCGTCGGCGTCAGCATAATCAAGATCGTTTAAGCCGCTATCGTGAAACTTATACTTCGAGATTCCGATGACCACGGCAAACTTGCGCCCTGTAAATTGCGAAGAGACTGCCGCCTCACGCCCGCGCACAGGGATCGTCAGACGCGCAAGATTGCCCGCGCGATCTTTCACTTCAATCACCACAAACGAATTCGCGCTGACGGTTATCGTCCGCTCAAAATTTATCGCACGCTTCGTCTGCTGTGCGTTGGAAGCGGATGGCGTGTGCGTGAGAGCGCGCCCCGTCGCGGCTGTTGAGAGTGTCGCGGGCTGGCCGTTAATCTTAACTTCATCCACTACGTTGGATTCGTCCGTGACAGTTCCACGAACACGTAAAGTTTCAGACGCCTTGAGCAATCTCACAGCGCCGTTAGGCGTAATCATGTGAATCTCCGGCGGCTGGCTGTCACTGCTCCCGTTCACCGGAATTGATTCGAAGGTCGCGCCCTCGGACGCGAATCCATCATGGCTCTGCTGCCCGCCCGCGAGCAGAACGTATGAGGCGTAGTAGGAGTGTTTGTCACGATCCGTCGCGCTGATTTCGATGACGTTCTTGCCAGCCTGCAAGCGAAAGCGCGGCTTGATTTCAAGATCGCAGATGATGATGTAGCCGTCGCGCCCCGCCTTGATGTCCTGAATCGTGTTGGCCGACTCGCCGTTGATCGTCGTGTAAATCTTGCCGTAGTTAATCGAGTCCGCAAACGGCTTGCGAACTCTCAAACGCAGCGTGCGCAGATTGGCGTTCGGGATATGAGCTACGGCAGCAGTAATCTGCGCGCCGCCCAGTTCGGGCAATTCGAGAATGAAAGGAGCGCGAGGCGACGTTTCATCAAGAAATGTTTCTAATGATGAAGAGACGGGCGCGGGCCATGACAGACTCAACGCAATCAAAACGATTAACGAGACGATGCTGAGGTTACGCATAAGAGAGTGATGAAGAGTATAGAGAATCAGATGGAACGCGCGCCGGGAGCGCAAACCAGAGTGCCTGCGTTCCCAACGAACGTGCCTGTCTTTCAAGCGCGAGTGTTCCGGCTTATGGACGCCGGTTGCCGCGCGCAGGTTTAGCGCTATTGTCGGGCGCTGCTTCTGTATTTGACGCGGGCGTTGTCACGGCAGGGCGCGCGACTGTGGCAGAAGAGACGCCGATTGGCTCTATGTTTTTGGTCGAGACATTAACGGCTGGCGTAGCCGTCCAGGTCATCTCTCCGGCCTCCTGCATATAGTCGTAGATGACTTCCATGTTGGGCGGCAGAGCGCCGGAATGGCCGCGCTGGTAGATGCTGACATACTCTTTGAGACTCGCCACGATGTCACGCGTCTGCGCAGGGTCTTTGCTCTCGGTCATCGAAAGCGCGCGATAGAGATGCGACTCGGGCAGCACGCGACGTTTATCAAGTTCGATGGCGCGTACAAATTCACCGAGAGCGCGTGATTTCTCCGTCATGCTGCGCGCCGTGAGCTTTAAGACTTTGCCGTAATAGAAATGGGCGTAAGGATCGTTGGAGCGGATTGCCAGCGACTCTTCCAGATTGTCGCGCGACATCTGGAACATGTCGAAGTAGTAAGCGCGCACGCCGTTATCACGCTTGATTCCGGCCATCACCGCTTCAAACTCTGCGCTGGTTCCGATTAACTCACCCGCATCGAGCTTGGCCTGAACGTCTGCCGAGAGTGCTCCACCGATAGCTTTCTCTGCTGCTTCGGCTCGTCCGGCGGGGTCGCGCCCGGGATCGAGCGCCTTGCCCGGACGCTTGTCTGCGAGGTTTGTCGCCCCGACGTAAAGCGTCTTCTGCATCGCGTTGCCGGAATTGCCAATCAAAGATTTTACTTGCTCCTCACGTTCGTTGATGCGGTCTTTGTCGGCGATAAAACCCAGACGGGCGCGCGGATCAATGCTGGATGTGCGCCTCAGACTCGCATAAAACTTCGGCACCTCGCGCACATCATAGTTGCGGTCGAGCATGTACTTGAGGCCGAGTTGATCTGCCTCATCCTCTTGCAGGCGATCCCAGGAGGTGATGGCATTGGGAACTAATAATTTGAGGACGGACGGCGCAACTTGATAAGCAAGCAACGCAGCATTAAAACCGTTCTGTCCTGACCCTGTAGCTCCGCCCACAACCGCTCCGGCGGCGACGGAGATGACAGCGCCGATCAGGGCACGCCTCTTTGCCTGCTTCTCGTTATAAGGCTGAATGCCCTGCGTCACCAGCACGTCCTCTTTCCAATGCTCTTTCTCGACGTGCCCGATCTCGTGGCCGAGCACGTAGGCTAATTGCGCCTCGTTGTCTATGATTGAAAGCAAGCCGGACGAAACATATATCGTGCCCGTTGCAAGGGCGCGCGACTCAGGAATCGGGTTGAGTGTGATCTTAAAGGCGTAGAGTCTGGTAGAGTTGCCTGGCACAAGTGATTGCCCGACACGATTGACATAATCCTGCGCCAGAGGATTGTCATACAGCGTGTATTCAACTTTGAGCTTATCACCATCGCGCGTCACCTGATCGAATAACGGGTTGCGCGTGTTGATATAATAAGCATACTCGCTTTGTTCACGCTGCTTTTGCAGATAAGCTTCTTCCACATCATCTCTAAAGTCAGCATCTTTCAGGTACAGGTCGAGGCTGAAGCGTTTGATCTTCTGATACTCGCGCTCCTCTTTTGATAGTTTCTGTTTCTCGTCTTTAGATTTATCGTCTTTCTTTTTGTCCTGGCCTTCCGCTTTCTTAGGGTCCTGGCCGAGGGGCCGCGCGAGGGCAAAGGTTGCGGGCATGAGCATTGTGACGAGCAGGGCGAGAGCGATGAAACCTGCCATCAGGGAGCGTTGTGAGCGATTGAACATGAGTGACCTCCTAGTCTGTTGGTTGGCATGAGAGTTAGACATCCACTGAGAACGCAGGATGGAATAGTGACTACAGGGCAAGCGTGTAGATCATAAAAATACCGGGCGGCTACCTGAAAAAGTGAAAGATGACGGCCAGAAAATTGGCTTCGATCTCAAAGAGCGCGGGTTTGTTCAAATGAGAAGATCAACAACCGGACAAAGCTTAGAGTCTGAATCCAAAATGGTAAAGAGTCGCTCTTAATTTGTCGCGCCGCTTCACAAGGAAAAGGAAGAGACGTTGTGCGCCGAAGAAGTGGAAGAGGATTCGAGGTTCTCTTTAACACCGCTTCACAGAGAATGGAGATGAATCTATTCCCATCAAGTAGAAACTGTCAAGAATTCTCTACGCCAACAGGAAGTTAAAGCGATGCAAGCCTGAGCGCATCAGCCACGCGCACGGTCTCGCGCGCGGCGCGTATGTCGTGAACGCGTATGATGTGCGCGCCCCTGAGCACGGCGGCTGTGACGGTCGCCATCGTTCCGTGTACGCGTTTATTGACGGGCGCGCCGCTCAGGATGTGGCCGATGAAAGATTTGCGCGAGGTTCCGACGAGCAGAGGGAAATCGGGAAACGCGCTGGCGAGCTTGTCGAGTTTAGCAATCAGCTCAATGTTCTGCTGCTGCGTCTTGCTGAAGCCGATGCCGGGGTCTAGCACAATCTTGTCGCGCGCGACGCCGCGCTGCTCTGCCTTCTCAATGCTGCGTTGCCAGCCTTCGGAGACTTCCTTCAAAATATCTTCGACAGGCTCCTGCCGGTGCATCGTCTCGAAAGTGCCGCGCGAGTGCATCAGAATCAGCCCCGCCTGATAATCCGCCGCTACCTCCGCGATTGAAGGATCAAAGCGCAGGCCAGAGATGTCGTTGACGATTTCGACTCCGGCATTGAGCGCGACACGCGCCACAGAAGCTTTAGTCGTGTCAATCGAGTAAGGGACTTTGCTGTGGAGAAGTATCATCACGTTGAGATACTTCTCGACGCGCCTGATCTCCTCTTCTTCCGAAACAGGGCTGGCTCCGGGGCGCGTGGATTCTCCGCCGATGTCTATGATGTCCACGCCGTTTTCAATCATCTGCTCGGCATGGTCCCAGGCACGCTTACGCGTGAACCAACGGCCCCCTTCGCTGAAGCTGTCAGGCGTGAGGTTGACGACGCCCATGACGAGCGTGCGCTTGCCTATGGTC
>JBAWGU010000388.1:0-2876 GCA_049593215.1 Pyrinomonadaceae bacterium | reverse complement strand
GTGTAGCTCTGATGCTGAGCTACACTCCGCATCAACTGTTGGTGCGTCTGCTAGAAACTGAACTTCAAAGCAAATTGAATGCGGCGTCCGGGCGTCACGGTATCCGTCGCCTGACCGAAGCCGGGCGCTTCGAGGAATCGCACGGGGATGCCGTAGTTAGCGCGATTGATAAAGTTGAAAACGTCCATGCGGAAAATAATGTGCCTGGTCTCTGAGAGCTGAAAGTTCTTCACGACGGAGAAATCCAGACTCAAAATATTTCCGGCACGAAACGTATTGCGTCCGACGCTTCCATCCTCACCGGGCGTTGCGAGAAGGCTTGCCAGATTTGTCCCTGTCGCTATTGCCAGAGGCTGACGGCGATTTCCTGTGACGGTGATGCCCTGTGTCGAGTTAAGGCGATCTGTCAGATTGCCGTCGAGGTTGACATCGAAGATGCTGTTGACTGTGAAGGGCTGACCCGTCTGGAAGAAGCCTGTGCTGGCAATCTGCAACCCGTGAAAGATGGTGCGGTAGAGCTTGCTGTTGTTGCTGTTTGCCTGGAAGTCGTAAATGAAGTTATAGGCGAAGCGATGACGGGCATCGAAGTTGGATGCCCCGTACTCACCTGCGCGCGAGTTGTCCTGCGGCAGAGACGATGCGCCCGCCAGATCGAACACATCGGAGGCATCGTCTCTAGCTTTCGACAATGTGTAGTTGGCTTGATATTGCAAGCCACGATGGAAGCGCCCGCGAAGTTGTAACTGAAACGCATCGTAACGTGATCTGCCACCGCTATCGTAGATAAAGATTGGCCCGACGTTCGGGACCGGGCGATCAAAGTTTGTCGTTGCATTACCCGGAGGGCCAACGAAGCCCGCAATCCTCGGCTCAATGGAATTAAAATCACAGGCAGCGGTAACCACAGGGAAACAAGCGGCAACGTCGCCACCTGAAAATACTGCAAACGGAAGAACGAAGTTGTTAGGGCCTAGATTGGGAGTCGAAACGCGAAGCAAATTGTGCCCCCTCGTACCAACATAAGCAGCAGAAATGAGCATGTTAGAACTCAACTGTTGTTCGAAGGTGACAGCGTACTGCTCAGCAGATGGTGTTTTGATAGTACGGTCGGGAAGCGTAGTGGAAAGGGAGGGCGGAAAAGTGTTGGTGCAAGTAGAAGTGGCATTTCCGGAGAAACAATCCAGCACCAACGCCAGTGACAGTGCCGGATTCAGGGTATTAAGGGTTCCGGGTTGTATAAGCGGCACAAAGGTGCCATTGCTGAGAGTAATTCCACCGCGAGCAGGGTTGAAGTACGTAAGGAAGTCGAATCCAGTCGCCATATCGAAAGTAGTGAACCCACTGGTATTGACGGTGACGAAATTGGGGTAAACATTACGCGACTGACTTACGACCGCGCCCAGAATCTGATCGTTAAAGATGCCGAAGCCAGCGCGAATGACGGTGCTGCGGTCGTGTCCGAACCAGTCCGGCGACCAGGCGATGCCAACGCGCGGTGCAAAGTTGTTGCGATCTGAATCAAAGATTCGCGCGCGTCCCTGAATAAAATTCTTGAGGCCAACCGCATTGGCATTATCCAGCAACGGGTCCGAGAAAGTCTTTTCGATGAGATTGTGTGTCTCTCTGGGCGGCGTATTGTATTCATAACGAAGCCCAAAACTGACTGAGAGATTTGGCCGAATATTCCACTGATCCTGACCAAACAAATTGTATTCGTAGTAGCGCAAGCTGATTGCTGATGATCCCGATCTGAGCAGCGAGAGGAACGCTCCACTCGGAGCGCCGCTGGCGACAAAATCGGTCCCGGTAAGAAAGTTACCTGTCGGGTCACCTGTGTTGAAGTCAAGTTCTGGCGCACCGTTGAAACTCAAGAGCGTTCTTGAGTTGCGCGGCAGATCGCTATTCAACTCAACGCGACGAATATCCGCGCCGAAGGTCAGGCTGTGCATACCTGCACGATAGCCTAGCGCGTCTGCTAATTGATAAGTGTTATTTACACGCTTTTGCGGGAAGTTATTAACATCAACGCCGATGGGACTGAATCCGGCAACATTGATTTGACCAACACGTCCAAGTCCAGTACCGCCGACGCAGGTAATACCACACTCAGTAGTTCCAGCGGCTTCATAAAGTACTGCGCCGGTATTAGGTACTCCGGTGAAACCGAATGAGCCACCCGCGATAGGCAGAGGGCTAACCGTTCTATTGAGCAGGCGTGGCGCATTCAATAGAAAAGGCTCATTGGGGGAAATCTCACTGGGAATCAGAAACGGATCGCGCACTTCATCGAACACGAGACGCGTGCGGCCATAAGAGAGGCGCAGCACGTTGTTCATCTTGCTGCTTAATTCGCTGGTCAGGAACGTCGAGAAGTTTTGTGTTCTCACGCGTGGCTTGAGCGTGGAAAAGAGCGCGCCTCCGGTCACTGGAATCTGACGCCAGTCCTGAGTGAAGTTGTAACGAGCCGTGAAGGTCTGAGGCATACCCCAGAGATTGAAGTTTTGATCGTACTTGCCGGAGGCTACGTTACCTCGTGCGCTGGCGGGTAGGAGTTCCGTATAAGTGTTGATACCGTAAACGCCAGTCGGATTGTTAGGAAACGGGAAAAGGCTGAAAACCGCGTCGCCCTGTCGCTTGCTCGGCACGCCAAATTCAGGGAAAAAGTGTGAGCTGTTTGCCGGTGTGCAGTTGGCTATATTGAATCCCGGGTCTGCGGTTAGACAATCAGCAAAAAGGCCCGTTGCTCCGGTTCGGTAGATACCTCTTTGTTCAATAGTCGGAACAGCAAAGCTCGCTTCCTTCGACGCATTGAGGACTTGCGTCTCATAGGAAACAAAGAAGAATGCTTTGTCCTCTTTGACTGGCCCGCCTAACAC
>JBAWGU010000387.1:0-5634 GCA_049593215.1 Pyrinomonadaceae bacterium | reverse complement strand
GCTAGGGCTTCTTCGGCGTCATGTTGGCGTTAGCATTGTGGTTGCTCATATTGGCATTTGCGTTCGTGCCTTTATTCGCATTCATATTCGCGTTGGCATTGTTCGCATTGCCAGCCGCGTTGGCGTTGCCGTTGTGATTGCCGTTGGTCGGCGCAGTTGCGTTTGCATTTGTTGTGCTGGTCGTGTTCGCATTCGTCGTGCTGGTGTTAGTCGTGGTGGTCGTGGTTGTCGCAGCGTTGGCATTCGCGGGCGTCGCGTTTGAATTCACTTCCGTGCTCTGTGAGCAACCGGCCCAGAGCGCGGCAAAGGCAAGCAAGGCAAAAAGAGCTAAAGTTCTTCGCATCGAGTTTTCTCCTATAACCCCTTCGGGTCAATCTGAAAAGAACCGTGCAGCATCTTTTCCTGTAAAGGAAGAAACGATACCGCACGAGTTCGGTGATAATTCAAGCCAGAGCATCACTCATTGACTGAGGAGACTTCATCGAGCGCAGGCTCGTAGCAACTTTATATTCCAACTTCCTGTTTGCCCGTGATCCGGTTTTCACCTTCGGATTATCCGGGCATGTTTCGCGGCAACTCCGGTACGCCAGCACAATCATCATCTGTCAACACCTTGCAAGAGCGCGCCCGGAAATTAATCAACTTAAGGCACGCCGACTGAAAGGCCACAGTTCCAAAAATTGTTCGGCCCGGCTCCATAAGTCCTGATGTTTACTTAGACTTGCGGCGCGCAGTTTAGCACTAGAAACTCTGGAAATATAGTGGAATTTTCAAGAAAAGAGGCTTGAAGAGAGGTTTTAAGCCGGACCCGAATTTTCGCTTCGAGACGCTCAGGCTCCGGCGCATCCTCACTTTTTACCTGCCTTTTTCCATTTAATCGGATGAGCAACTCAAAACAGTTCGTCTCTAAATTCGTCGAAAAGCTTGACGTTAGAGGGCTAAACGATGTACTGTAAAACTGCGTCAAACTTCGTTGACGCCGAGCCAACCGGAACAGGCCGGAGATTTTCCAATCACAGATTGCCTGCTTCCGCAGTCCCAAAAATCAAAACTCTGCGTTCATTTTCTCAATCAACCAAAGTTTTTCCTCCTCGAAGTTTCTAAACACACAGAGGACGCTTTGCAGCTATGCCAAAAGGAAACTGGAAAAGCCTTGCATTCTTAAGCGGAGTGGCGCTTGTCGCCTTCCTGCTTTTCGTCTTTTCGATCTGGACAATCGTGGGTTTGCCCCTCTGGGGCTGGGCCGGAATTGCTCCATGGTCAGGTCTTTGCTTACTGACGCTCGCGGCGAGTCGCTTCACAGTGACGTTCACAAACGCGGACGGCTTGAGCAAGAGCCACAAATCCGTGGCCGATTCGTTCATCTTTCTGGCGGCGATGATGTACGCCATGCCGCCAGCCAATACGGTTGCGCCAGCCGTTTTCCTGGGCGCGGTCGCCGGATTAATCTCGGCCTGGAAATCATCGAATCGCCGCGACATGGTTTTCACCACTTCGGCGGGAATCATTTCCACGTTCGTCGCATCTTCAGTCTACCGCTTGCTGGCCTTCCTTCTTCACGGCCCGGAGTTGGGTAGCAATCAAACAACTCTTCCACTGAGCAAGCTGCTGCTTCCGCTCTGCGTGATGGCGCTGGTCCAGTATGCCCTCTCCACGCTCACCACCACTGCCTACAACGCTTTCGAGTCTGGCAAAGGTAAGCTGATACTCTCGCGCGACAGTTTGGTCTGGACCTCTATCACACAGGTTGCGGGCGCAGCCGCAGCCGCTCTCTTCTATCTTGCTCTTCAGGATGGGGGCTGGCCTTTTGTGTTCATCGGCCTCGTGCTAATCGGCCACGTTCATCTTCTCTATCGCTTTGATGAGAAGCGGGTCGAAGAAGTGAGGCGCGCTGAAGAAGAAAAGATGCACCACATTCAGGAGATGGCGATCCTGCACATGAACACCATTGAGTCGCTCGCCATCGCCATTGACGCTAAGGACCAGACGACTCACGGCCACGTCCGCCGCACGCAGATTTATGCAACCGAGATGGGCAAGTTGCTTGGCGTTTCACCCGAGGAGACTCAAGCTTTACTTGCGGGCGCGCTCCTGCATGATATTGGGAAGCTTGCTGTCCCTGAGTACATCTTGAACAAGCCGGGCAAGCTCACTGAATCCGAGTTTGCCAAGATGAAGATTCACCCGACAGTCGGCGGAGACATTCTGAAGCGCGTGAACTTCCCTTACCCTGTCGAAGACATCGTTCGCTATCACCACGAAAAGTGGGACGGCACGGGTTATCCGAAAGGTCTCAGGGCCGAATCCATCCCGCTCGTCGCGCGCATCATCTCCGTCGTTGATTTCTACGACGCGACGCGCTGCGACCGTCCGTATCGCAAAGGCATGACGCGCGAAGATTCTCTGGCCCTGCTGAGGAAGATGGCAAGCTCATCTTTTGATCCTCGCGTTGTTGATATGTTTACCGCGCATGTCGAAGAGTTTGACACGCTCATTGATCAGCAAGATATACAGGAGCAGGTGGCTTCGGAACTAATGGACGTTGAGACCTCTGCGCGTCCCGATGCCGGTCTTGCTTCAGACATTCTCGGCACGCCCAACGACGATGCCGGTTTTCGTTCAATCACGGAAGCGCAGCGTGAAGTCTTCGCGCTCCATGAAATCTCGCAGACGATTGGCTCATCTCTTAACCTGCACGATACCGTGACGCTCGTCTCGAACAAGCTGCGGGCCATCGTGCCTTTCGACACCTGCATCATCTTTATCGTTGACGACAAATCCGGCAAAGCTATTGCCACGCACGTTGCTGGCGACAATGCCAGCGAGTTCTCTTATCGCCGCATGAATGTTGGCGACGGAATCACCGGATGGGTTATCGCCAACTCTCGCTCGATGTGCAACGCTTCGCCTGAGCTTGATCTGGTCGGCGTCTCCGAAGAAATTGCAAGGCACTATCGCGCCGTGCTCGTCTCCCCGCTTCTCAGGGAAGACGGCTCGTTCGGCGCAATCACGCTCTACTCCAAGAGCCGCACCTCATATACGTCTGAACACGTCCGCCTGCTTGAAGCCGTCGCGCAGCACGCCTCTTCCGCTCTTAACAACGCGCTCACGTTCGAGAAGACAAAAGAGAGCGCGCTCACAGACCCGCTCACGGAGCTTCCCAACGCGCGCGCCTTCTACATGATGCTCGAACAGCGTCTGGCAGAATGCCAGCGCCTCAACCGCGAATCGCTCGCAGTCATCAGCATGGACCTCGATGACTTCAAGAACATCAATCACGTTTACGGCCACGCCATTGGTGATCGGATGCTGGCAAGCATCGCCGCCGTCGTCAAGAAAGAGCTGAGGCAGATGGACATTCTCACGCGCTATGCTGGCGATGAGTTTGTCGCAATCATGCCGATGGCATCGAGCGTGATGGCGCAGATGATTGGCAAGCGCATACGCAACGCCGTCGAGTCGCACAAGTTCACAGTGCGAACAGGGCGCACGGCAGAGATCAAGGTCAGCATCGGCATCTCCTGTTTCCCCGGAGACGGCGAGACGACTGAGCAGCTTTTGACCGCCGCCGCGCGCAACATGCAACAGGACAAGCACGCGCGCAAGCTGATGCCGACGCTTGTGGCAGAGCCATCGGTCTCTTCCTACGATACCTTCTAATAGTTCTCACTCCTCTTCTCAAACTCACGGCGCACATCGCTTCAAGAGCGGTGTGCGCTTTTTTCGCAGCATTGACAGTTGTAATCGAAGAAAGTATTTTATCGGTGTTTGACTGCTCGTCTAAATATAGTTGATTAGAGACTGCGCTCGCCAATCTTAGCCGACAAATCACTCTCAACCTGTGTTGTAAGGATTAATTCATCTTATCTGATTACAACACCCAATCACCGGAGGCAGTTATGGCATTGTATGACATCTGCGCTTACAAAGATGTTGCGGCGCACATAGAGGATCTGCCCGAACTTGCCGGAGAGGGAATTTATACAGGGCATCATATCATTCCCGATCACTGTTTTTATTACACGAGCGGATTGAGAGGCAAGGGTGAGCTAAGCGCATTTCTGTGCCCCGGAGTTTCCAGTTACACGACTGCCGACGGGCTGGTTATTATCGTGACGGCAGACTCAAATGGTGGAAAGTCCAGAGAGCATGGGCGGATACATGACAAATTTGACCCAATAGAGTTTGGTTTCAAGGGCGACAACAGATGGACATATGCGGAAGCCCGCGACGCAGCTATTCAAAGCGTGATGGTCGTCTGCGCCGCTCTGACGGCCGCCAGCCTTGAGCAAAAGCTTGATGCTTACTATAAAACAACATGTCGGATGACAGATGCGACACTTCTTAGAGCCGGTGAACATGGAGCAATGAAAGGGGTCTCTGCCAGAACGTCCGCTCGAAACAGGGCCGCTAGACCATACTGATTAATATTAACCATCTAAAGAAGCTCAGTGATTCGATCTTCCTATTTCCGGCAACGCGCCCGTTTGAGCGCTACCTTTTATTCCGACCTTTTGCGCCCCGCTCCGCTTCTCGCGTATAATTCGGGGCAGTAAGAATCGCAATACACAATTAAGCTCAAAAGAGTCAGCAGCCGTACTGTCTCTCATGCCTTGTTCTTTCAAGCCAACAAGCGCATGTAACTGCAATGCGAGAGAATAGACCAATGACCAAGCAAGCCGCAGAACCCAAATCACGCGCACAGGCAGAGGAAAGAAGCTCTACGGGCGTGATCGAGAAAGACGCTCCGCCTCAGGAAGCAAGCGATGCTCAGATGAGCAAAGACAACGAGCAGCGCAAGCAGGAGCAGAAGAGCCGCATCGAAGAGCTGGACCAAAAGCTCCTGATGAAGATGCTTCACCAGATGATTCTCGTTCGTCGCTTTGAAGAGAAATGCGCAGAGTCTTACAGTCTTGGCAAGATTGGCGGCTTCTGCCACCTCTACATCGGACAGGAAGCTGTCGCCGTCGGCTCAATCGCCGCCACCAGACCGGACGATTACGTCCTCACGAGCTACCGCGACCACGCGCACGCGATTGCCAAAGGCATGTCTGCCGATGAAGTGATGGCAGAGCTTTACGGCAAGGCCGGAGGATGTTCGAGCGGCAAAGGCGGCTCGATGCACCTCTTTGATGCAAGCGTCAATTTTCTGGGCGGGCACGCCATCGTCGGCGGCCAGATTCCTCTTGGGACAGGTCTCGCCTTCGCCAGCAAATACAAAGGCACGGATCAAGTCACGCTCTGCTACTTTGGCGAAGCGGCAGTCAATCAGGGCGCATTTCACGAATCGCTCAATCTCGCGCAACTCTGGAAACTTCCCTGCATCTACATCTGCGAGAACAATCAATACGGCATGGGCACTTCGCTTAAGCGCGCAATGTCTTCAAGCGCCATTGCCGAGAAAGCCTGCGCTTACGAAATCGCTTCCGAATTTGTTGACGGCATGGACGTGCTCGCCGTTTACGATGCAACCATGCGCGCCGTTGAGCGCGGGCGCAAAAGTTATTTGCCGACGCTTTTGGAAGTCCAGACATATCGCTACATGGGCCACTCTATGTCTGACCCGGGCAACTACCGCACGCGCGCAGAGATTGAGAAGCATCAGGAACGCGACCCAATCAAGCTGTTCACAAC
>JBAWGU010000386.1:0-4117 GCA_049593215.1 Pyrinomonadaceae bacterium | reverse complement strand
GAGCAAACTATAAACTCGGAACCCGAAACTCGAAACTAGATTTTATGAAGTTGCCTCGCCTCCCGCCGCCTGCTTCTTTGCCGCCTCTTCGCGGATTGCTTTGAACATCTTCATGCGCTCGCGCATCCGGCCCAGCTTCGCTTCTGCGTCCGGCCCGGTCTTGCAGCATTTTTCGAGGTTATCCATGTACTCCGGCATGTTGTAGGCTTTGCGCAGGTCTTCAAGGAACGGCTCGATTTTGAGAAAGACGCCAATGTGCTCTGCGTTGGCATCGCCGAACATCTTCGGGTCGAGCGCGCCGTTATTGACGAGGGAGGCGGCCATGTCCCAGTAAGTCGAGACCATGCGGAAGTAGGCGCTGTGCTCGCCCATCATCACTGTCTGAAAGTCCTGAATGCTTTCGGGCTGAAACTCTGCGAAGAACCACGTGCGCGCCTTACGCATCACCTCTTCGCGCCGTAGGTCATAGAGCTTCAGGATCAACTCTGCGTCTTTATACTTGTCACTCATTTTTTTGCCTCTCATGAAAAGGCGGCGCGAAACACTATGGCTGCCGCCCGAGTTTAATTAGAGCTTTATCCGCCTGGAAAATTGATGCCTGCTCAGATCGAGCGAGCACTGATGAAAGAAGTAATGAGTGATGAGCAGAAAGCCCAACAGCTTTTCACTCATCACTCATTACTCATCACTGTTTTACTCTGCAACCGTCTGAATGCCATGTGAAGGCTGCTCGGTTGACCAGAGGGGCGGCGTCTCTGTCCCAGTCGTTTGTGCGCCGTCTGTCGGGCAGGCATCTTCAAGGGCGAGCGCGAGAACTTCGTCAATCGTCTCGACGAGATTGATCTCCATCGTCGCTCTCACCTCTTCAGGCACTTCGACTAAATCTTTTTCGTTATCTTTCGGGATGATGAGCGTCGTGATGCCGAAGCGGTTCGCGGCCATCAGTTTCTCTTTGATGCCGCCGATGGGCAGCACCCTCCCGCGCAAGGTGATCTCACCCGTCATCGCCACATTCTTTCTGACAGGCACGCGCATGAGAGCCGAAGTCATCGCCGTTGCGAGCGTGATGCCCGCCGACGGGCCGTCTTTCGGAATCGCGCCTTCAGGAATGTGTATGTGCAGATCGCGTTTGCGTATGTGGTCCAAATTGATGCCGAGACGTTCGCCGCGCGCCTTGATGCAGGTGAGCGCAGCCTGCGCAGATTCCTGCATCACTTCGCCAAGCTTACCCGTGAGCGTCACGCCGCCGCGCCCGTTGACGAGCGTCGCTTCGATCTGCAAGACTTCGCCGCCGACTTCCGTCCACGCGAGACCTGTGGCGAGTCCAATTTCGCTTTCGGCAGCGATGCCTTGCTGGCGAAACTTGATTGGCCCGAGCATCTCGCGCACGCGCTCGCCCGTCACAATCTCTTTGAAATCTTCGCCCGCATTTTCGGAAACGAGCTTGCGCGCGACCTTGCGCATACAGGAGCCAATCTCGCGCTCCGTGTTGCGCACGCCAGCCTCGCGCGTATAGTGGCGAATGATTTCGAGCAAGCCGTCTTCCGTAAACTCGACCTGTTCGGGTTTGAGACCGTTGGCCTCAGCCTGCTTCGGCACAAGGTGACGCTTGGCAATCTCTAACTTCTCGCGCTCTGTGTAGCCGGAGAGACGAAGAATCTCCAGACGGTCCTGAAGCGGCGGCGGAATCGTGTGCAACACGTTGGCCGTCGCAATGAAGAAGACTTTCGAGAGATCGTATTCAACATCAAGATAGTGGTCCTGAAAAGTGTTGTTCTGTTCAGGGTCTAAGACTTCAAGAAGAGCAGATGACGGGTCGCCGCGAAAATCCGCGCCGAGCTTGTCAACTTCATCGAGCAGGATGAGCGGGTTGACCGTTCCGGCCTTCTTCATCATCTGAATAATCTGGCCCGGCAAAGCTCCGATGTACGTGCGGCGATGGCCGCGAATCTCCGCTTCATCACGCACGCCGCCTAAAGAGAGGCGCACAAATTTTCTGCCCGTCGCTCGCGCAATGGATTTCCCCAGAGATGTCTTGCCGACTCCCGGCGGGCCGACGAAGCAGAGAATGGAGCCTTTCGGATTCTTCACAAGCTGGCGCACAGCAAGGTATTCAAGAATGCGATCCTTGATTTTCTCAAGACTGTAATGGTCTTCGTTCAAGACCTCTTCGGCTTTGCCGAGGTCTCTAATCTCTTTCGTCTTCTGCTTCCACGGCACGCTCAAGAGCCAGTCAATATAAGTGCGCGAGACGGTTCCTTCGGCAGACATCGGAGGCATGGCTTCGAGGCGATGCAATTCCTGCATGGCCTTCTCTTTCGCCTCTTCCGTCATTCCGGCCTCTTCAATCTTCTTCTTCAAGTCTTCAAGCTCGGCCTTCTCGTCCTTACGCCCAAGCTCTTTGTGAATCGCCTTGATCTGCTCGTTGAGGTAATACTCCTTCTGCGCCTTCTCCATCTGACGCTTGACGCGCGTCTGAATCGTGCGATCAAGCTGCCGCTTCTCAAGCTCTGCTTCGAGAAGCTCTACGAGACGCTGAAGCCGCGCCTGCGTTGAAAAGATTTCAAGCAAGCCCTGTTTGTCTTCGACAGAGATTTTAAGTTGAGAAGCGAGCGCATCAGCGAGGTGCGAAGGGTCTTGATTACGCAGCGCAGTCTGCAAAGCGTCTGTCTGCGTGTCGGGCGCAAGACGCAAGTGCTGCTCTACGAGTTGCGCGACCTTTTGAATGAGCGCATCAACGCGCGTGCCTTCTTCATGGACCTGCGGCGCGCGTCTGACAATCGCAGTGAACGCGCCGTTATTATTCTCAACACGCACGGTCGTCGCGCGCTCTCTGCCTTCGACCACGACTTTAATCTGGCCGTTGTCCTGACGCTGCGATTGGAGTATGCGGCCCAGCGTGCCGACAGTGTAAATCTGTTCGGGCACAGGCTCGTCAACGGTCGCGTCATGCTGCGTCGCCAGAAAGATCATGCGGTCTGTGGTGAGCGCTTCTTCCAGCGCGCGCACGCTCCCCGCGCGTCCGATCTTGAAAGCGACTTTGGTAAAAGGGAAGATCACGACATCGCGTATTGGGACCATAGGGTAGCGCGCGATGTCCGTAGGAATGCGGTCTGAATATTCTTCCATAACTAGGTTAAGCCTTTTTTACTGAAACCATATAACCTGTGAAAAGGGGCGAGCCGATTTCAGCCGTCTCGCCCTCTTGTAAGCTGATTTAATTGTAAAACATTTCTTGGTCCTGCGCCACTGGCAGAAAAGATAAAGAAGCGGAGCAACTTCAGCCCTTATTCATTTGCTAAGGCAAGCAGGCGCTACTGCTGCCCGTTGCGATCTTTCCGAACAATATCAATCAGCGCATCCAGTCGCTCATTCGTGCGCGCCTGCGCTTCAGCCAGACGCGCCATAGCATCCTCCGTGCGGATTTGAGCGTCGGCTAGAGCTTCAAGTTTCGTTGTGAGATTAGCCAGAGAGGAGTCGAAGGTATCCATGCGCTCATCTGCGCTTAGTGCTAACTCAGTGAGCAGTCGGACGGCATCTTCAACCGTTTTCACGCGCGTCTCAATTTTTTTGAGGTCTTCGCTCATTGCCTTCTGCCTTTCTACTAATCTTTCAACTCAGTGGGCAACAGAATACATGGCCTTCTGCCAAAATGAAACAAGGGATGAAAAGCAATCTCTTCATCCCTTGTTCCTCATCCTTCATCCCTGCTCTTCAGGCTGCCGCGCCGTCAACGCCCGTCAAGCCTTCGCCCGGAATGGCGCGGCGTCGCTCGACCATCTCGCTGTTGATGACAAACTCTTTGATGCGCTTTTGCGAAGGCAGCGTGTACATCGCGTCGAGCAGCAATTCTTCTAAGATCATCATCAGACCACGCGCGCCGACCTTGCGTTCGACGGCCTGTTTTGCGACGCACTTTAATGCGTCATCTGTGAATTTGAGCTTGACGTTATCGAAATCAAACTTCTTCTGGTACTGCTTGACGAGCGCGTTCTTCGGCTCTGTGAGAATCTTGATGAGCGCGCCTTCGTCCAGCTCGTGCAGCACGCCGCAGACGGGGAGGCGTCCGACAAATTCCGGTATTAGGCCGTAACGCACGAGGTCTTCAGGCTGCACG
>JBAWGU010000385.1:0-3232 GCA_049593215.1 Pyrinomonadaceae bacterium | reverse complement strand
TAGTTTAGTAGAACTCAGAAGCTATGAGCATGAGTTGATACAAAATGCTCTGATAAGAGCAGAGGGTAGAATCTCACGCGCCGCTCACCTTTTGGGAACATCACACCAGCACCTTGCAAAGATGTTGAAAGGTCGCCACAGAGACTTACTCCCTTTAAGAACTCCTGCCAAATCTAGACCCAAGCGAAAGCCGTAGGACTTTTAAGGAAACTCCTTGCAACATAGTTGCAAGCCGACTTTTGAAACAAAGTATCAGTCTGTTTCAAAAGTCGTGTAACTTTTGCACTTTAGAAACAAAGCCTATTGTACACGGTAAGCTAGGGCCACCCGCGCCCCGGAAAGTTCTCCTTGTTTTCTACAACAGATACCAACTTAGGAGAATTAAGCGCCAAGTAACTTATTAATGTCGGCGCTGGACGCCAGGTCCGAAGCCCATCCGAAGCTTCCTTGTTGCCGCATTTCCTCTCCGGCGCGTAACAGTGCGGTGAGTGCGGCGCGCGCAAGCGCCCCTCCGACGCTGATTCTCTTAACACCCGCCTCCTCCAACTGCGCTACCGTCACATTCTTCAGCATTGGTGCCAGTACGTTCACCGGTTTACTTAAAGCGCTTGTTACTAATCGAACTTCATCAAGCGTCCTTAGGCCCGGCGCGTACAGGACATCTGCTCCTGCCGATTCGAATGCCTGAAGGCGGCGAATCGTATTCTCCAGATCATACCTGCCGCGAAGCAGGTTTTCGGCGCGCGCCGTCAGGATGAAAGGAGCATCGAGTGAGCGTGCCGTCTCAGCGGCAGCATAAACACGCTCGACCGACAGTTCAAAGTCATAGATTAGGTTTGAGGGGTTGCCGCTGTAATCTTCAATTGAGCCGCCGGAGAGACCGGCCCGTGCCGCAAGCCGAATGGTTTCGGCGGCTTTTTCCGGATCATCTGCAAAGCAGTTCTCCAAATCCGCGCTGACCGGAATTTCGGTCGCTTCGCAGAGACTGCGGCAATGCTCAATCACTTCATCCCGCGTGACCTGGCCGTCGGCGCGTCCCAGCGAGTTGGCAAAACCAGCGCTCGTCGTCGCCAGTGCAGGGAATCCTAACCCGGCCAGCAGCCGCGCCGAACTGAGGTTCCAAGCATTGGGGATGACGAAAGCTTCCTCACGCTCATGCAACGCCTTGAATCTTTCGGCTATTTCTTTTTGAGTCGCCACTGTCACCTCCGACGTTTTACGTCTCACCTGCGGGTGCTTGATGAATATTTGGCATTCTATTTCTCCTTAGGCGTCGTTTGTTCGGCTCTTATTCGTGCAACACCTGATGCACTTGAGCAACCGCAATCGAACCTTCGCCGACCGCTGCCGCGACCCGCTTGAGATTCCCTGAGCGCACGTCGCCGACCGCGAACACCCCGGGCAGACTGGTCTCCAAAAGATGTGGCTGTCGAGCGAGCGGCCAACGCGCCCGAGCCAGATCGTCCGGCGACAGGTCAGCCCCGGTCTTAATGAACCCTTTCGCATCCAGCGCGACACAGCCGTCTAGCCAGCCCGTGTTGGGAACGGCGCCGGTCATCACAAAGACATGTTTGACGTTGTGCGTCTCAATTTTCCCCGTCCGGTTGTCGCGCAAGCTGACGCGCTCTAGGTGGCCGTCTCCTTCCAGAGCTACGATCTCTGTCTGCGTCCGCAGATCAATGGCCGGACTTTCTTCCAGACGGCGAATCAGGTAGCGCGACATGCTTTCGGCCAGCCCCGTTGATCTGACAAGGACATGCACACGCCTGGCGGTTTTGGCCAGGAAAGTAGCCGCCTGCCCGGCGGAGTTTCCGCCTCCCACGACGATCACCTCATCGCCGACGCATAACTGCGCCTCCATCGGCGTCGCGCCGTAGTACACGCCAGCGCCCTCAAACTGAGAGATATTTTCAAGCGACAGCCTGCGGTATGCCGCTCCCGTTGCGATGATCACCGTGCGCGCCGGCACACGTGGGCCGCTGTCTGTCTCTATGGCATAGGGCGTCCGCTCACACGCGAGCCTCTTTGCCCCCTTGGCTATCATCAGCTGTGCACCGAACTTCTGCGCCTGCGTGTAGGCCCGCGCCGCGAGTTCCTGCCCAGAGATGCCCGTCGGGAAGCCCAGGTAGTTCTCGATCTTGGAGCTCGACGCGGCTTGTCCACCAGGTGAGTTTGATTCCACGACCAGGACATCGAGTCCTTCCGATGCTCCATACACCGCCGCCGCGAGGCCGGCAGGTCCGGCACCCACAATGACTAAATCGCGGACCTGTGTCTGGTCAATGGTCTCGTTAAATCCAAGGCAGTCGGCGATCTCCTGATTGGTGGGGCGGCGCAGCACCGTTTCGCCGCGACAAATCAAAACAGGCACTTCCACCTCGCTGACATGAAAATGATCCAGGATCTCCTGAACGTCTTCGTCCCGCTCCAGATCGACGAACGAGTACGGATGACTATTACGAGTCAGGAAATCTTTGATGCGAAGTGTGGCGGCATTATAGTTCGACCCGACGAGCACGACATCTCCGAACCCATGAGCAATCAACTCAACCCGGCGCAGGATAAAAGCTCGCATCAGAATGTCGCTGAGTTCGCTGTCTGTTTGCACCAGAGCAAGCAACTTCTCACGATCGACTTCGATGACCTCCCCTGCGGAGGCTGCGCGTATTTGGATGAATCCGCGACGCCCCGAAAGGATGTTGATTTCGCCCGTGAACTGCCCCGGCCCGAAGACGGCCACAAGCTCTGTGCCCTCGCCTGACTGCCTGATAAGGCGCACCTCACCCGCCGTGATCACAAAGAATCTTGTGCTTTGCTCGCCCGCTTCGACCAGCACTTCACCAGACTTCACCTCGCGCACCCGCCCGTGCGCGTGGACGCGTGCGACTTGCGCCGGTGTTAAAGTTGGAAACACTTGGTCGGCGCGAGAGCCCTTAGTCAATAGAACTGGCTGAGCATTATCAGTCATCGCTATCGGAGTTCACGTCTAAGCTTCTTCAATGTTGAACAAGCGGGGAACCCTCGGCCGGACGCATCTCGCCGAGCATCGTCGGGATGAGTTCGGAGACGGTTGGATGGATGTGCATGGCGTGCTGGAGCACGTCGTAGGGGACGCCAGCGTTCATGATGTCGAGGATGCCATGAATCGCCTCGTCGCCGCCCGTGCCAAGAATGGCAGCCCCGAGAATCTTACGCGTCTCAGCATCCACGACGACCTTCATCAGCCCTTGCG
>JBAWGU010000384.1:0-1911 GCA_049593215.1 Pyrinomonadaceae bacterium | reverse complement strand
TCGTGAACGTGAGGATCGAAAAGCTCGCCGACTGAAGGCACGGGTTCAAGACCGAGACCTTGCAGCACATCCGTCAGTTGCTTGTAGATCAACTCGACGCCCTGTAGAAAATGCCTGAACTCTTCGGATTCGCTCGCTTGCAGAATCGCTTCCGTATCAAGCGCGCGGCGCAGGTTGTCCAGCACGGGCAGGAGTTTGCTGACGACATCTCCAACCATGCGGTTGTATGTTTCCGTGCGCTCGCGCTCGACACGCTTGCGATAATTCTCGAAATCCGCCTGTCGTCGCGCGAGTTGGTCAATCAATTCTGCGCGCTCAGTTTCAAGCCGACGAAGCTCTGCGCGGGCCGCGACCAACTCGGCCATCAAAGGCCCGGCAGCCGCATTCATCTTAGAGCTTGAACTGCCCGCATCATCCTTTTCGCCGGAGGAAGAGGACGCCTTTTGCGTCGCAGCTTCGTCCGTGTCTTCGCGCTGCTCAGGCGTCTCGTCCTCGCGCGGGCCTCCGGCTGTGTCGCTATCGTCCGCGCGCTCGCCATCCTCTTCTGCGCCTCTATCTATCCGGCGACGAACTTCCGTTTCGTCTTCATAGGCAGACTCGCGGCCAATCTCATCAGGAGTAAGCTGGTCGTCGGATTCCGCGCCAGACTCTCTCCTGTCATCAGCTTCTTCTTGCGCGGACATGCTTTCTTCATCCACGAAGCGCACCGGAATGCGATTTGATTTCTGTTCTTTGTTCCCAAACATTATCTACTCAATGTGAAAGTGGACAAGAGTAAAGCAACTCCTTTGAGAGTTGCCGGAAAAGTTTCAGGCCGAAGCGTCTTCCTCGCAGAGCTTGCGCTCAATCAGACGCGCCACGTAGTTCACGACAGCCATCATGCGCTCATACTCGATACGCATAGGACCAACCACGCCGAGCGTCCCGATAGTGTCTCCGGAGCCGAAACGATAAGGGGCGGTAATGAGCGCGCAGCTTTGCATGGAAGGCGTGGCGTGCTCGCGCCCGATGACTACATGCACGCCGCCCGGAAACATCTGATCGCGCTCAACGCATTCGTTCAAGATTTTGACGAGCCGCGACTTCTCTTCAAAGGTGCGGAAGAGTTCGCGCATCCTCTCGGCATCTGAAAAATCAGGTTTGGTCAGAAAGTTTGAAGCTCCGTCAAGATAGACTTCGCCCGTCGTCGCTTCTTCGCCTTCGAGACTCCGGCTGCACAGCATGATTGCGTTTTGCAGCAGGCGATCATAGAGCGCCTTCTCTTCGCGCATCAGCTCAAGAATCTCCGCGCGAATCGCCAGCAAGCTCTTGCCGCCAAACTCCGTGTTCAAATAGCGAGCGGTTCTCTCAAGCTCATCCTGGCTGAGGTCTTCGTCAATGTGGATGATCTTGTTATGAATAATGTTGGAGGAAGAGACTAGCACAACCAGAATCCGATTGTCTGCGAGATGAACGAATTCAATGTGCTGCAAACGATTGTCCGCAAGCGATGGAGAAATGACGATGCCGACATTCTCAGAAAGAGCGGAGAGCGCGTGCGAGACTTTTTCCATCAAACGATCAGGCGTGCCGCTCGCCTCACCCTTTGGCATCCCCATCAGTTCGTTGATGGCATTGAGGTCTGCTTTTGTCAGTCGCGCGTCGCCGAGCATGTGGTCAACGTAGAAACGATAGCCCATGTCCGTCGGCACACGACCCGCAGAAGTGTGCGGCTGCTCGACCAGCCCCGCTTCTTCTAGTTCACCCATGACGTTGCGAATCGTGGCGGCGCTCCAACCGGCGGCGTGCGCGAAACGATCAGAGATAGTGCGCGAACCGACAGGCTCACCCGTCACCAGATGCTCTTTGATGATGGCAGACAGTACGGCTTGCCCGCGCGTGTCGGGTCGTTTAGTTATCAGATTTTGAAAG
>JBAWGU010000383.1:0-3486 GCA_049593215.1 Pyrinomonadaceae bacterium | reverse complement strand
CGCCCGTGGTGCGCCCGTCAACGATGAGCGGCGCGTTGTAGAAGAGCGCGTCGCGCACTTCCATGTCGCGCGTGCGATAGCGAACCTCGAAAGATTGCGGGCGGCCTTTGAGCGCGTTCTCGAAACTCTCTTTCGCGGCGCGACGATCAGCCGGATGAACGATGATGAAGAAGTTGCGCCCGATCAGATCATCCGGCTCATAGCCGACGGTCGTGGTCGTGGAAGAGTTGCACCACATCACGCGGCGCTGCGGGTCAATGGCGCAGATCGGCTCGCGCACGCTCTCCAGAATGTTTGTCAGAAGCGATTGACGCTCGCGCGCGATAGCTTCGACTTTGCGAATCTCCGAGAGGTCGCGTGCCGTGCAGACTGCGCCGCGCAACTGGTTGCTCCCGTCTTCGACGACAGGCTCAACCGTCACGAGCAGAGGGCGATTGAGGCGGGCGGGCGTCAGCTCAAGCGTGACGTGGCTTCCTTTGGCAAGAGCCTGTTCGACGATGCACGTCTCTTTGTCGCGCTTCGTGCGCAGCAGATCGCAGCAGTGCCTGCCCAGCAGGAGTTGAGGCCGCGTGGCTTCCATCGCCGCGCCTGCGCGATTGACGCGAATCAGTTGCCCGCCGTTGTCGAAGATGAAGATGCCGTCGCCCATCGCGTCGAACGTCGCTTCCCATTCGTGCTTGGCGCGCGCGACCATCTCGAAGAGTTCCGCCTGCGCGATACCCGTTGAGAGTTGGGCGGCGACCGCTTCGACGAGCGCGATTTCATCTGTGGTCCAGCGGCGCACGCGATCCGTCTGGTGTATGCAGAGCACGCCGCGAAAACACCCGTTGACGATGAGCGGGCAATCAATCTGCGAACGCAGGCCCGCGAGCGCAGCGTGCGAGTGTATGGCCGCGTTGAATGTGGCGGGACCCTGCGCATAGACGAGCGCATCGTCAATCACGATTGGTTTCGTCGAGCGCAGGAGACGCTGGCCGATGGGGTCATTGTAGCTGACCTCCAGATGCTTGATGCTCGAAGCGTGCGGCGCGACGTATTCATGCTCAACTTCGGAGCGCGGGTTCGCCGCGTTGTAAAGATGCAGGTGAACGCGCGAAGCGTCTAAGGCACGTCCGAGTTCGCGCGTCGCCGTGCTTAAAACTTCCGGCAGACTGAGCGAAGCGCGGATCGCCTGGCTGAGCCGGTTGATGAGAGCCTCGCGCAGCGAAGTCGCTTCCGCTTTTTGATAAAGCTGCGCCTGACGGATGGCGATACCCGTTTGATCCGCGACAGCCCTGGCGAGCGCGATTTCCGATTCGGTCCAGTGTCGCCGTCCGCGCGTGGTCGAGAGCGTGAAGGCGGCGGGCATGTCGCCGCCGACGGTAATCGCCACGTACATAATCGAGCGCACGCCCGCGCCGTGCAGAAAACGCCTGTAGAAATCGCCGATGCGTTCGTCATCAGCCGCGTCGTCAAAGATGAGGACGCCCTGATTGTTGATGCCGGAAATGAGGTCTCGCAGTTGCGCGATGTCAAAATCTCTTCCGGCAGGCTGCACGCCCGGCAGATGAAACTCCGCCACGTTGCGCGCCACGCCAGCCTGCTCGTCCCTCATAAAAATGGAACAGCGATCAACATTGAGATGCGAGCCTAACTCTTCGACGGCTGTGCGGAAGACTTCCGCAGTGTCCAGCGAGCAGCGCACGACGCTTGAGATGTGATTGATTAAGGCTTCGCGCTCGGCCTGTTGCGCAATCGCTTCATCTGCTCGCTTGCGCTCCGTGATGTCGCGCGCGAGACCCTGCACGCCAATGGGCTTTCCGTCCTGATAGATCAGGCGCGTGCTCAGTTCCAGCGTCACGCGATGTCCGGCTTTAGCGATAATCTCAAGCTCATAAAAAGTTGGCGCATCCATAGCCGTCTTTTGCGCCATCATCTGGTGCGCGATTTCCAACTGCCCGGGCGCAACGACATCCGCAATGTTCATCTTCATCGCTTCGTCTCGCGTGTAGCCCGTAATCTTCTCTCCGGCTTTATTGAGCGAAGTGAGGTTGCCCGCCAGATCGTGCGTGTAGATAAGGTCGTTGGCATTCTCGAAGAGTTCGCGGTATCGCTCTTCGCTTAAGCGTACGGATTGCTCTGCGCGCTTGCGCTCGGTGATGTCGCGCACGGTTGTGCATAAGACTTCTTTGCCGCCGTAGGTGACGAGCGTGGCTGTGACTTCGACATCAACCAGAGAGCTGTCCTTGCGTATGTACTGCCGCTCGCCGACAAAGCGGTAACGCTCGCTCACCACGCGCTGGATGTTGAGATCAATACTCTCAGGAGAATTTTTCACCACATCGTAGAGCGTCAACTCAACGATTTCTTCGGACGTGTAGCCGAGCAATTTCTGGAAGATAGGGTTGGCCTCAAGGATGCGCTTGGTCGTCGCGTCGAAGAGGAAGATGCCCTCGAAGGATTGATTGAAGAGAGAATGATAACGCTCTTCGCTCTCGCGCAGAGCTTCGGCAGCGACGCGGCTCTCCGTGATGTCGCGCACCACGCCGCGCACGCTATCGGGACGGCCCTGCGCGTCGCGCACGAGCGTCATCATCGCTTCGTGATAACGCTCCATGCCGTCAGCGTCTTTGACGCGATGCGTCATGCGCAGCGGCTCGTCGGAAAGCATCTCGTTGGTTGCGGCAATGTCTTCAGCCACGCCCTCCGCGCCAACCAGATTGATGAGAGACATGCCGATGAGTTCGGAAGCAGGGCGACCGAAAAAACGTGCGCCAGCTTCGTTGATGCTCGTGATGCGTCCCTGCATGTCGCGCGTGTAGATGATGTCAACAGCCTTCTCTACAAGCTCGCGGTAGTGACGCCCGACCCTGTGACGCTCCGTCAGGCGCGCAACCTTGACGAGCAATTCCTGACGGCGAAAAGGCATTTCAAGATAATCGTCCGCGCCAGCCTTAAGGCCGTTGAGGCTATCGCTCTCGCCCGTCCTGACAGCGCTTGCGAGCAGCACAGGAATAGAGGCCGTGCGCTCGTCAGCCTTTAGTCGGCGGCAGAGTTCAAAGCCGTCCACTTCGGGCATCACAACGTCGCTGATGATAATGTCAGGCTCTAGCTGGAAAGCGAGTTCGAGCGCACGTGGGCCGCCGCTCGCGGTGATGACCTCGTAGCCTTCGTGCTCAAGCACGACGCTGAGGAGTTCCAGCACGCCAGCGTCATCGTTGACGGCGAGAACGGTCAGACGTTTCGGGGCAGTCTTCATCTTCTTCGCAGGGAGATTGCTTCAACGCCTCGGAGAGAGATGCACAGAGATTTCGGCGCAGCAGCAAAAAGTTTCCCGTTCGGATGTGCAGGCGTCGCTCTGAAGAAGCGTCCACAAAAAGGGAGGCTCATTCGGAGAACGCTGCGGGGGATGTCCGAACTACTTCAAACGAGGTGAGGTAGCATTGACTTAAATCGCCGCACAGGCTGCGCGCTTCAAGTTGGGGCAAGCGGCGCGCGCCGCAGGCA
>JBAWGU010000382.1:0-5527 GCA_049593215.1 Pyrinomonadaceae bacterium | reverse complement strand
GGATAGACAGGATAAAGAAGAAACGATGAATGCGGAACGCGGCAGTGATGAATAGTAAGCTTTTAGTCTTCCATTCATCACTCATCGTTCCTCGTTCATCATTTGATTTTATCCTGTCTATCCTGTCCATCCTGTTTGAATTCTTCTTTCATTAAATGCGGGCAGAGGACTTGTCCCTGCCCCTACAGTTTTCTGACCAGACGCACTTCGCCGCGCCCGCGCTCGAAGCCAAGTTTTTCATTGACGCGTATCATCGCGGGATTGGCAGAGCGTGAAGTTGCGACGGTAAAGCCATGCTGCCGTGCGTAAGAAAGAGCCAGCACCTTCAACATCGTCGCCACTCCCTGACCACGATACTCAGGCCGCACGGCTGTTGGTCCAGACCCGACGACAGTTTTTGGGTCAGCCCTGAAAGAGTCTGGGCCTAAGCCGCTAAAGCCTATGTAGCGTTCGCCAGCCTGAGCAATGTAGAAAGCTTCCGGGACGACCTGCCACGCTGCAAACGTCTTTTGAAACTCCTCGATAGTCAGAGGCTCTGTGATTCCATCAGGATCAGGGTCAGGCCAGTCAGGGCCGACGGCGTTCTGCAACTGCGTCAGCTTCTCCCACACACGCGCATCCTTCGCGTCCTCTTTTTCAAAAGTTGTAATCTGAATTCCATGCGCGGCGATGCGCTCAATCAATTCCGTAAAGCGAGAGAAATCGGCTTCAGCCAGATTATTAAGGCGCAGCTCGTACATGCGATGAACCTCTGCGAAGTTGCGACGCTCAAGAAACTGCAAAGACTCTGCCCAATCATCCCACGCGCGCGCCTGCACTGTGCCAGCCTGCGCCGATTGTAATTCGCCGTTGAGCCTGTCGAATAACTCGCCGCCAAGACCTCTGCGCCGCCAGAGCGGGTGAACCATCAAGTCCATGCGAAACTTCTGCCGCCGCATGTGCCAGAAAGATGCGTAAGCGATAACGCGCCTCGTCGCATCATCCACAGCAACCCAACGCCTGCGCGCGTATGTTTTAGACTTCGCTCGCTCATCCTCTTCCCGCCAGTCGTTAGCATCTTGAATGTGCGCCGGATCAATCAGGTTATAGAGTTCGACCGCCTGCTCGTAATCTTCCTGTTGCAAGAAGCGAATCGTGACGGACATGCTGTGCTAAACGACGCGGCGATGAAGCAGGTTCACGGTAGATGAAAGTTTTGAGAGCAAGTTTCTCATCTACCTCTTCAGCTTCTCAAGATACTTGTTGCGAAACTTTGAGACTTTGGGAGCGACCACGACCTGGCAGTAAGGTTGATTTGGATTTTTTTGAAAATAGTCCTGGTGATAATCCTCTGCCGGAAAAAATTCGCTTAAGGGCACGACTTCCGTGACTATCTTTGAATCCCAGACGCCTGCTGCTTCCAGTTCTGCGATGGTCTGTTCGGCAATCTCTTTCTGCTCCGGCGAATGATAGAAGATGGCGGAGCGATACTGCGTGCCGATGTCCGCGCCCTGACGGTTGAGAGTTGTCGGGTCGTGGATGGTAAAGAAGACTTCTAAGATTTCTTTGAAGGAAACAACCTGCGGGTCGAATGTGACTTGCACAACTTCCGCATGGCCCGTCGTTCCCGCACAGACCTGTTCGTATGAAGGGTCAGGGACGTTGCCGCCAGCATAACCCGACTCCACGCTCAACACGCCGCGCAGGTCGTCGTACACTGCTTCAAGACACCAGAAGCATCCGCCCGCGAGGGTTGCAACCTCTGTTTTATTTTCTGAACTCATAGATTAATCCTAGTCGAGTGTAAGAAACAAAGATACTCACCGCAGAGACGCAGAGTTTACGCAGAGCCAGACGCAGAGATAAGCATTCAACTCTCTGCGTAAACTCTGCGCGTCCTCTGCGCCTCTGCGGTGAACGTCCACTACTTTCTTCCTGCATTCAAGTTGTCAAAATTAAGAATCGCATTGAAGACGAGGAAGTAGCTGCCCTGCGTTTCGCCGCGCCAGAAAGGGTTGTTGGAGAAGAGTACGACGTGGCCCTGATCGAGCGGCACGTCAATCACTGCGGCGTGCTGCGCAATCTCGCTGCCTCCGTCGAGCAAGCCTGAGACGAGTATGTCTTTGTTGTCGCTGAAGCGAAGCACGACGCGCGGGCGTGCCTGTGGCGGAATGATATTAGGATTGTTGCGCTTCTGTTCGTCCGTCAAAGGCTGAGCTTCCCAGACTTCCGACTCCGGCTCTTCCGGTATTTCCGCGACGGGCACGCCCTGCGGCACGTCCGGATCATCCACAGTGCCGCGACCCGTCGGCCTGTCGCCTTCGGAATTGCGCCGCCCGCCACGCCCTCCGACTGTGTTGCTCAGATTAAAGATTGGTCCTTCAGCATAAAAGACAGAGAGCGTGTCGCCGTAGCCGTAAGCAATCGGGCTGGTCGCATCAACAAACTTCGAGCGCACGATAGTGCCCGGAGCTTTGAGCCTCTGCGAGCGAGCGATAGAGACGCCGGGCGCGAAGTTGTAGGTGACGGCGAAATCCGCAGTGTCCATTGTGCTGATGAACAAGCCGCCGCGCCGGACAAAGTTTTGCAGGTTCGTCAGTCCGGCCCAGCCGAGTCCGGGCCGCATGTCGTCTGTCGAATCAATCTTGCCGAGGTTCGGCGTCTGCGGCGTAGTCTTCCACGGAATCGCATTGCCGTACATCGGCGTTCCCGTGATGATTGCCTGCGGGTTGCGGCCCACAGGCGCGAAGAGAATCACGTCGTACTTCGATCTCAAATCCCGCTCTCTCGAAACGTCCTGCGTGTTGATGTAGGTGTAGGGAATGCCCATCTGGTCCAGAGCGACGCGCCACCAGCCTTCATCCTGCGTGCCGAGCCACGTGTGCATCAAGGCGATTCGCGCGGCCCTGACCGGATGAGTCTTGACAGCAGGCGCGACGCTGACGGCCCGCGCGGGTATTCCGAGTTCGGTTGTCGCGCGCTCGATTTCAGCCGCAGGAACATGGCTGATAATAAACGAGCCGCGATTGAATTTTTGTCCGGCGATTTCAAAAGGCTCTTCGGCGGCTGACATTTCAGCGTCCTTCAAACGATAACGCAAGGTCACGAGCGCATTGTCTGCGTTATGGTTGACGACGAAAATCTGCCCCGTACTACTGACACCGCCTGCCGCTCTGACTTCGCCTGAGACTTTCGCCATCGGCACGTCTAAAACTTTTGTGTCTGTGACGCGCACGACTCTTACGTTGCTAAGCTCGCCAAAGGTCCATGCCGTATCGTCGTAAGCAGTCTGCGGATCGCTCGGACTCCAGTATTGATAATCGAGCAACATGTCTGCCATGCGGCTGTAAGGCTGGTCCATACGCAGGATGTAGCTGCCTGCGGGAAATTGTCGCGTCTCAGGAGTCTTCGATTTGCCGTCAACTTTCTCGGCCACCTGCGCCTTGTTTGCCTGAGCATTCTTCTGCGCAGCATTCTTATCCGCGCCCTTCGCGTCAGGTTTCTTCTCGTCACTCTTCTTCGACGGAATTGTCACGGTGAATGAAGATGTGGCGCGCGAAATCTCGCAGCCCTGCATTTGCAGTAGGCGCAGCAATTCTGCCTGACCGCCGGGGCGCGGGTCGTCTGCGGGAAAGACGTAAGCGGCTGGTCCTTCGTTCTTCGGCTTCTCAACGGAGCGCTTGCTCTTCAAATAGAAATTTTTGAGAAACTGTTTTGAGTTCTCTGCAAAGAAGTTGAGCGAGACGAGCAGGCCCGTCTGTTCGTAGTTGTTGTTGTTGCGCTGCGACCAGAGGACTTTCGGGAGCGGCGGACTCTGGCGATACCATGTGCGCGAATATTCATCTGGCGAAAGCGTGCGCTCGACAGTATCGGCTCCGGCGTTGCCGAAAGTTTCGTAGAGGCGGCTGATGCCGTTGTGCGAGGCGGCGATAAACATCAGGTAGCTCGGCGACCACGTATCAAAGTTGCCGTGCGCGAAGACGCCGGGCATCCCGAACTTGGTCATCTCGGAAACATTCTGCCAGCCGATAATCTGCCACTCGTTTGTCAGAATCGGATCAACCCATGCGTTGTACGGCTCATCGCCGATGGTGTTGTCGTAAAGGTACGGGACGGATTCATGCAGGTCGTGAAGGACCTGAACTTTCCAGCTTAAGTAAGTGTTGAGTACGTTGCGCGTGAGCTTGAGCGAGAGCGACATAGAGTCGCGGTTGTTGTCGTGCGAGACGTAGTGGCCCCAGTAGATGAGCGGCGGATAGTTCTCATTCGGATGCGCGAGATGCCAGTTGTAAACATCAACCATGCGGTCGCGTCCATCAACTTCGACCACAGGAGTAATGAGAGTGATAACGCCGTCGCGTATCTGCTTAATGTATGCGCTCTCGTCAACGGCGAGACGGTAGGCGAGTTCCATCAAGGCGGTCGGTGCGCCCGTCTCCGTTGAGTGAATCGTGCCCGTGATGTAATAGACGGGCACGGATGCGGCGACAACCTTGTCGGCTTCCGCGTCGTCCATGTTGATTGTGCGCGGGTCTGCGAGTTTTGCCAGACGCGCGCGATTTTGTTCTAACTGTGCGAGGTTCGCTTCCGAAGAGACGGCGACGGCAATCATCTCGCGTCCTTCTTCCGTCGTGCCGATGGAAAAGACTTTGACGCGCGGGCTGGCCTTCTCCAGAAGGCGCATGTAGCGATAGACCTCTGCCGCGTAGGGCAGCTTGCCGGGTGCGCCTGCGACATCGCCAAGCACAACCTTCGGAGTCGGCACATTGGGCGACGCGGGCAGGTAATCCGTGAGCGGCGAATTGAAGAAAGGCTTCGTCGTGTATTCCTTAATCTTCTTTGTGTACTCTTCGTCAACGGGTTGATTCGGGTCGCGGCCCGGCTTGACGCTCGGGTCGGACCTGATGAGCGATTGCGGTTTGACGAGTTGGCAGATGAAGAGAAGCAGAACGAGCGCGACGGCGCAGCGCAAGATGTTTTGAGGTCTCATATTTTCCTGTTGATAACTGATGATCTGTTCGTTGATGGAACAAAAGATAGCATAATTTGCCGTTGAACAGGAGACAAGCGCGAGCGATTTATATCAAGTTTTTTCGAGATAGATAGAAGATTCACCGCAGAGGCGCAGAGGTCTCGCAGAGTTAGCGCAGAGAGTTGAATGCTTTTCTCTGTGTCTGTCTCTGCGTAAACTCTGCGCCTCTGCGGTGAATCTTAGCTTAGAAAAAATTCTCCCAACCGCTAACCTTTCATCTTCGTAATGTCTCTATAAGAGTAGAAGGCATGGGGGAGCGGCGAGTGGCTCTGGTTAGTGAATGGAGGATGTGAGCGCGGAACTGCCCGATGATGTGCTGGTGGTGGCAGCCATACTCGGCGATCTGGATGCCTTTGATGAGCTGGCATCGCGTTACCGCGCGGCTGCGGTGCGAACCGCGCAGGGCATTGTCGGGCGCGATGATGCGGAAGATGTGGCGCAGGAATCTCTGCTGCTGGCATTTAAGGCTCTGCCTTCGATTGAAGAGCCGCAGAAGTTTGCGGCGTGGCTCGGAGC